>CAJCIM010000045.1 GCA_903970395.1 Acidobacteriaceae bacterium | reverse complement strand
AACCGCGCATCGGCCGTGCTCAGCCTCTCAGGCTGCACCGCCCGCACAGCCTCGCCGAGGAAGCTCTTCCGCGACAGACCGATCAACAGCGGTCTGCCCAGCTGCTTCAGCCGTCCAAGCTGAGCCAGCAGTGTGAAGTTCTCCTGCCCGCGCTTGCCGAAGCCGAAGCCCGGATCGACGACGATCCGCTCCGTCTCGATGCCCGCAGCCTCGGCCAACGCAACGCCCTCGCACAGCCCACCGAAGATCGCCGGAACGATCTCGTCGCGCGACATCGGCCCTTGAGCGAGCCACTCACGCGGCCGGCCGCGCGTATGCATCAGCACCAAGCCGCAACCTGCCTGCGCGACAGCAGGACCCATCTCGCTGTCCCACGTCAGTCCCGAGACGTCGTTGACGATCTCCGCACCCAGCTTCGCTGCCGCGAGCGCCGTCGCCGCATGGTAGGTATCGACCGAGACGATCGCCTCGGGCCGCGCCAGCAGCAGGCCCTCCAGAACCGGAAGCAACCGGTCCTGCTCCTCGTCCGCGCTCAGTGGTGTTGCGCTGGGACGCGTGGACTCCGCGCCAAGATCAAGGATGTCCGCTCCAGCATCGAAGGCCGCAACCGCCACTGCAACCGCCTTCGTGCTCGCAGCCGCAGACCCAGCGCTCAGCAGCCCATCGCCCGAGAAGCTGTCCGGCGTTACGTTCAGGATCGCCATAATCAGCGTGCGCTCGCCAAGCAGCAGCGTCCGCGAGCGCAGCTGCCATCTATATCGTGAGCGTGGCTTCAGTCGGTTCATTCCGGCGAGTTCCTCGGCATGCGGAGAGACAGTCGTTCTAGTCAGATCGTGTACGTCCATCGCCGCCATTGTAGACTTGCGCCAATGTGGACCAAGTGCGCTGTAGCGATTCCCGTCCTTGCGATGGGCCTGTTTCTTGCCGGGATGAAAGTACCATCGGCTGGCTCCCAAACGCCAGCCCCAACTGCAGTGCCTGCCTACCCAGATGGAACAGACTCCGCGCTCGGTCAGCGCATCGCGACCATTCTCGCGGACCCAGCTGTCGCGCGCGCACATTGGGGCATCGCCGTCACCACGCTTGAGGGAGTTCCGCTCTACGGCCACGATGAAGCGCAGTTCTTCCGTCCAGCCTCGAACGCCAAGCTCTTCACCACCGCTGCCGCGATGCAACTGCTCGGCCCGCAGAGCACGGTGCCAACAGAGGTCATCGCGGACAGTGTCACGCCGCAAGGCCTCGTCAACGGCGATCTCCGGCTGCGAAGCGACGGCGACGCAAACCTCTCCGGTGTGATCTTCCCCTACGCTCCGGCCACAGGAGAGTCAGCTGCGCCCGCCGATCCGCTCCGCGCCATCGAC
This sequence comes from Acidobacteriaceae bacterium, assembly GCA_903970395.1. GTDB lineage: Bacteria > Acidobacteriota > Terriglobia > Terriglobales > Acidobacteriaceae > Granulicella. Next base: position 11,356 of record CAJCIM010000045.1, on the reverse strand, counting down.
GACCTCGCCGCGCAGGTCGCCGCACACGGAGTTCGACACGTCACCGGCAACATCGTCGCCGACGACACGCAGTGGACTTGGGAACCCTATCCGCAATCCTGGGCCATCGACGACATGCTCTGGGACTACGGAGCGCCAGTCTCGTCCCTCAGCGTGAACGACAGCACCATTGCGCTCACGGTCCACAGCGGCGCTCGCGCAGGCGATCCGGCAACCGTAACGCAGTCGCCAGACGTCGGTTTCTACAGCATCAGAGTCCAAGCCGTCACAACCGCATTGAAGTCACAGACCCACATCCATATCGACCGCGCAATCGGTTCACGAACAGTGCTGGTCACAGGCGAGATCGCTCTTGACGGCAAAGATGTGGAGCAGCTCGCCGTCAGCGATCCGCCACTCTTCGCCGCGCAGGCTCTGCGCGCCTCCCTCGTCGCACAAGGCATTGCAGTGGACGGCGAAGCACACGCCACTGAACGCGCCTCGACGCTGGCCGACAGCTTCACGAAGCAGGCGCACGAGGCAGAGCCTGGCCTTCCGGGACCAAGCGATCTGCCGCATAGCGTTTCGGAGGTCTGCAACGACAGTTGCGGCGTAACGCTGGCCCAACGCACCTCGCCGCCACTGGCGCAGGATCTGCTGTACACGCTGAAGGAGTCCCAGAACCTGCACGCCGAACAGCTTCTCCGCCGTCTCGGCCGTGTCTACGGTCGCGAGGCTTCCAGCGCACAGGGAGCGCGCGTTGTCCGCCAGTTCCTCGTTAACGCCGGTCTGGACGGCAACGACTTTGTCTTCTACGACGGCTCAGGCCTGAGCGACCACGATCTGGTCACGCCGCGCGCGACTGCGCAACTGCTGACTTACGCATCGCGTCAGACATGGTCCTCAGCGTGGAAGGCTTCTCTGCCGATCGGCGGCGTCGACGGTACGCTCGCCAGCCGCTTCAAGGACTCGCCGCTGAAAGGACATGTCTTCGCCAAGACCGGAACGCTGGGCGAGTCACGCGGCCTCGCCGGCTATGTTGACTGCGCGAGCGGCAAACAGGTCATCTTCGCGGTGTATGTCGACAACCATGCGCCAGGAGGCGCTGCCGACCGCACCGCGATGGACCGGATCGTCGAGGCGATCGCTGCAAGTTATTAGGAGTTCTTCTTGATGAACTCGCGTAGCGCGAGGTTCTGTTCCAGCGCTTTCGTCACGCCGGAGTCGAGCATCCGCAGCCACTCTGCGGCTGGCCCCGGCAGTTCGGCCATCCCAAGCAGGTAGCTGGTTTGCACGATCACTTCGAGCGAGTTCGAGAGTTCGTGCGCGATGCGCCGAATCTCCAGCGCTGTCTGTTCGGGGATGAGCTGCGACGTGGGAGAGTTAGGTTCCGTCATGGATATCTTCTGCGAAGGCCTCAGGATGCTGTGACAAGTGTCGTGCACAATCCGGTTCGACGAGTGTATCGCGTAGGACGCCTTCCGAGTCGCCTGGTTGGTCATCAGGTTCACCCTCTGATACACTAAGGACTCACGCAGCAGGTGTCCCGCCGATTCTTCGAGGGTGTCCTGAAGTGAGCCGAAATGGCGGAATTGGCAGACGCGCGTGGTTCAGGTCCACGTTCTCGCAAGGGAGTGGAGGTTCGAGTCCTCTTTTCGGCACCAAGATCGTTTGGAAGTACAAAGCCCGCTTTTGAGCGGGCTTTGTTGCGTCTGGATCTGCTCTTCACTTCCACTCGCAGGATGTGGCGCAAAGTTACCTATCTTGCTAGTTGCTGCCCTGTGTAGGATTGCGGGCAGGAGATCAACTTGAACCGTATCAAGATTGCAGCATATGCCTTTGGCATTGTGGCCGTGGCCCTGTCCGCTACTCTTTCCGTGCGCGCGCAGAAGGCGGCCGCAACCGCGCAGCCACTTACAGCGATGCCGTATTCGCCTTCACTCGATGTGACCAGCATGGATAAGACCGTCGATCCCTGCGTGGACTTCTACAAGTACTCGTGCGGCGGATGGCAGAAGAACAATCCGATTCCCGCCGACCAGGCGACTTGGGATGTTTATGCCAAGCTGGCGAACGACAACCAGCAGTTTCTGTGGGGAATCCTCGAGCAGGATGCCAAGCCGAGTCCAACACGGACAGCCGTGCAGCAGAAGGTTGGCGACTACTTTGCATCCTGCATGGCGACCGACGCGATCGACAAGGCCGGTGACGATCCGGTCCGCATCACTATCGCGCGCCTGCAAGGGTTGCGCTCGCGCGAAGAGGTGTATGCGCAGGTCGCGCAGCTGCATCGCAGCAGCCTTGGCACGTTCTTCTTCAACGCACGAACAGAACAGGATGCTGCGGACGCCGCGACGATCATCGTCGGCATCGGCGGAGGCGGCCTCGGTCTGCCTGACCGCGACTACTACACCAAGACTGACGCGAAGAGCGTAAAGCTGCGCCAGCAGTACGTTGAGTACATCAAGCAGGTGCTTGCGCTGCTGGGCGAGAATCCCGAGCAGGCCACAGACGATGCTCAGGCTACGCTGCGCATCGAGACGAGCCTCGCCGAATCGCAGCTGACCAATGTGCAGCGCCGCGATCCGCACAACATCTACCACAAGATGACGCTGGAGCAGCTGCAGGCGCTCGCGCCGGCGATCGACTGGAAGGCATACTTCAACATGCAGGGCGCGCGCAATGTGGAGTCGCTGAACGTCTCGCAACCCGCGTTCGTGAAGGCGATGAGCCAGGAGCTGACGACTGAGCCATTGCCTGCGTTGAAGGCGTACCTGATCTTCCACGAGATCACGGCGGCTGCACCGTATCTCGCCAAACCGTATGCGGATGCCAACTTCGCCTTCTACTCAACCACGCTGCGCGGCGTTCCGGCGATGCCTCCGCGTTGGAAGACATGCACGCGAGCGGTGGACCGCAACCTGGGCGAGGCGCTCGGGCAGGAGTTCGTCGCGCGCACATTCACGGCGGACATGAAGGCCAAGACGCAGCTGATGACCACGCAGATCGAGCAGGCGATGCAGACCGAGATCGAGGGCCTGACCTGGATGAGTCCTGCGACCAAGCAGGAGGCGCTACGCAAGCTACATGCGATCCGCAACAAGATCGGTTATCCGGAGACGTGGCGCGACTACAGCTCGCTGACTGTAAAGCCGGACGACTACTACGGCAATGTACTGCGCGCGGAGCAGTTCGAGGAGTATCGGCAATGGCACAAGCTCGGTAAGCCGGTGGACAAGAACGAGTGGGGCATGACGCCTCCGACCGTGAACGCGTACTTCGATCCGCAGATGAACGACATCAACTTCCCTGCTGGCGTTCTGCAGCCGCCACTGTATGACCCCAAGCTGGACGACGCGCCGAACTACGGCAATACCGGCGCGACGATCGGCCATGAGCTGACTCATGCCTTCGACGACGAAGGTAGACAGTTCGACGCGGAGGGCAACCTGAAGGATTGGTGGACGCCAGCCGACGCGAAGGGTTTCGAGGACCGCATCAACTGCCAGCGCGATCAGTATGCAAGCTATGTGGTGGTCGACGACATCCACATCAACAGCAAGCTCACCAGCGGCGAGGATGTTGCCGATCTTGGCGGAACGCTGCTTGCGTACATCGCCTGGAAGAAGCAGACCGAAGGCATGAAGCTGGCAAACGCGGACGGCTTTACGCCGGACCAGCGGTTCTTCGTCGGCATGGCGCAGTGGGCGTGTGAGAACGCTCGTCCTGAGGAGCTGCGCCTGCACGCTGCGACCGATCCGCACTCGCCGGGGTTTGCCCGGATCAACGGTATCGTCTCCAACATGCCACAGTTCCAGAAGGCGTTCGGCTGCAAGGCTGGACAACCGATGGTTCACACACCAAGCTGCAAGATCTGGTAACGGAAGGGAGGGGGCCCTCCCCCCTCCCTGTTTTTTTGGGTGTGCTACGAAGAATCAGTCACTTAGCGGGGTATCCCGGGGGTAAGTGATGATTCTGCTTGGGTTGCGGTTATGATATTGGAAATAAACGGGTTAGGGCTGGCAAAAAGCGTTTCCCGCGAAGGGCGCGAAGGAAGACGCCAAGGTTCGCCACGGGAGTTGGGGCTATCTCTAGTTTAGTGGGTTGGATGGGGTGAACGTGTAGATGTTTTTGAGGGTGGAAGTGGATTGGTTTGTTTGGGTTAGGTGTTTTGCTGGGTGGTAGAGGGGTTGACATTGCGAGTTTGGCGGGAATTTGCCAAAAGATATTTGGGGCCGGAGGCAGCGTCACCCCACTCATGCCGCGATGAGGCTGCGTCATGAATGGGGCACCCAAGTAGTGGCCGTTGGTGGGTTGTTATTGGTTGCCTCCGCCGCCGATGCTTTCGCCTTCATCAGCGTCCCCGGTGGTGGGCGGTGTGGGTGTGGTGGGAGTGCTGGCGGTGCGGATGGTGGGGTACTTGATGCCTAGCTGGTCGAGGTAGGTGGGGTACTTGGCGGCGTTGTAGTAGAACTTCTCCAGCTGTGGGCGGTACTTGTCCTGGATGGCCTTGTTCAGGAAGATGGATGGTTTGTCGGTGGGGCGCAGGAAGGGGATGTAGTGCGAGGCCGGTGTGGCCTCGTTCTCTGCGAAGTAGGCCTTGGCGTCGGCGAGGAGCTTGGCCTGGGTGATGAGGTCGAATAGGTTGAGTGCCTGCACCTTGGCACCGGCGAGCGTGCCCTTGTGGGCGATGGGCGTCGCCATCGCGATGCCGTTGGCCCAGTTGTGGCCGGGCAGGTTGGGGATGTTGGCGGGATAGCGCAGGACGATGGTGGGAGCGACCCAGCTAACGTCGCCGATATCGTCGGAGCCGCCACCGTAGTAGTCTTCGGGCGCCTTGGGGGTCTTAAGCTCGTCGAGCTTGTCGGCGAGGCCCTTTTCAGGTACTTTGAGCTCCTTTTGCAGAGCCTTGGCGAGGGTTTCGTCGTCGTCTGACCACTTGGGCAGGCCGACGAGCTTCGCGTTGGCGGTAGCCTCTTCCGCCATGGGCTTGTTGAAGAAGCCGGGGTAGGCGGTGCCGAGCAGGGTGGAGTCGAAGGTGGTGTTGGTCATCAGGGTCGCGCCCTTGGCCATGTTGTCGCCAGCGTCCCAGAGGCCCTTGATGTGTTCGTAGTCTGCCTCGCGGAAGTAGTACCAGACGGAGGCGTTTTGAGGCACGACGTTGGGCTGGTCGCCGCCGTTGGGAATGACGTAGTGGGAGCGCTGCTGGAGGCGGAGGTGCTCGCGGCGGAAGTTCCAGCCGACGTCCATCAGCTCAACGGCGTCGAGTGCGCTGCGGCCGCGCCAAGGGGCAGCGGCGGAGTGGGCGCTTTCGCCGTGGAAGTTGTACTGAACGGAGACCAGTCCGTTGGTGGCATTGCCGCCGTAGTTGGCGCCGAGGTTGTCGCCGACGTGCGCGAAGAGGACTGCATCGACGCCCTTGAAGTAGCCGTCGCGGACGTAGTATGCCTTCGCGCCCAGGAGTTCTTCTGCCACGCCATCCCAGATCTTGAGTGTGCCGGGAATGTGGTTCTTGATCATGATGTCTTTGACCGCGAGCGCGGCGACGATGTTGACGGCGTTGCCGGAGTTGTGGCCTTCGCCGTGTCCGGGCGCGCCGGGCACGATGGGGTCGTGGTAAGCGACGCCGGGCTTCTGTGACGCTTGCGGAATGCAGTCGATATCGGAACCGAGCGCGATGGTGGGGCCGCCGGTGCCGTTCGTCCAGGTAGCCATGTAGCCGGTGGGGATACCGGCGATGCCGCGTTCGACCTTGAAGCCGTTCTTCTCCAGCAGATTGCTGAGGTACTTCGAGGTTTCGAACTCCTGGAAACCGAGCTCGCTGTAGCTGTAGAGGGTATCGACCATGACCTGCACGAGCTTGGCGTTGCCGTCGACCTTGGCGAGAATCTCCTTCTTGAGGGCATCGCTTTGCTCCGGTGTGAGCGTTGCGGACTGCGCGGCCGCCGGGATGGCGGGAAGCATGAGGGCGGCGAGAGCCGATGCGGCGACGAATCGTTTCCAGAGAGGTTGCTTCGATGGGGTCATGCGAGTTCCTTCTGAGCGATGGAGTTTTGGTGCGAAAGAGATGCATAGGGCAGAGCCAACGCGGTTGCGATGGATGGATGTGGCGATGCGCAGACGAGTGCGGAGCGTCCGGGTTCCGCGACGAACGTCGCGCGGCATAGGCCCAATTGAATTACGGATGAATATCTGGAGGTGTAAACGTAAACCAAGGCGAAGTCAACAGATTCTGAAGCTGGCCGCGATTTTTGGGCGTAGACTGGCAGCATTTCCCGTACCACAGGCAATCAAACGCACAAACAATCGATCGAGAACAGAGGAGGATGTATGGAGATCGCACTCACACGGCGGTGTATTGCAGAGTTTTTTGGGACATTCTGGCTGGTGTTTGGCGGATGCGGGTCGGCGGTGCTGGCGGCGGCGTTTCCGCAGCTAGGCATCGGGTTTGCAGGGGTCGCGCTGGCGTTTGGTTTGACGGTGCTGACGATGGCGTATGCGATTGGACACATCTCCGGCTGCCATCTGAACCCTGCGGTGACGCTGGGGCTGGTGGCGGGCAAGCGGTTTCCGGCGAAGGAGGTTCTGCCGTATTGGATCGCGCAGGTGGTGGGCGGGATTGCCGCGGCGGGCGTGCTGTATCTGATTGCGAGTGGCCAGCCGGGGTTTGAGGTGGGTGGATTTGCTTCGAACGGCTATGGCGCACACTCGCCGGGGTATTACAGCCTGCTATCGTGTGCGGTGGCTGAGGTTGTGCTGACGTTCTTCTTCCTGATGGTGATTCTGGGGTCAACAGACCAGCGCGCGGCGAAGGGCTTTGCTCCGCTGGCGATTGGGCTTTGCCTGACGCTGATTCACCTGATTGGAATCCCGGTGACGAACCTTTCGGTGAACCCGGCACGTTCGACGGGGCCGGCGATTGTGGCAGCGTCGGCTGGCGGAAGCTGGGCGCTGGCACAGCTTTGGCTGTTCTGGGTGGCTCCGCTGGTGGGCGCCGCGATTGCAGGCGTGTTTTATAACGCCGTGCTTGCGGAGCATGAGAAGCCGCCGGTGGAGGAGAGGCCGGTTGCGTACTCGGCTGCCGAGTAGACGGTTGGCAGGTTATTGCGGCGGGGCGACGCGTTGTGCGTCGCCCTTGCTGTTGTTGGAGGCCGGGACGGTATAACAAGAGAGCGCGGGGCTGCTGTGTGAGCCGCGCCGGGGATGTCCAGCGAAGTGAGCGATGTGAATCCGAACAAACCTGGCTGGCAGAGAGTGCTGGAGGCGCTGACGGAGCCGATGTGTGCGTGGAGCACGCGGGCCCGGTGGGCTGCGCTGGTGGTGGCGATGCTGCTGGGGTTGGGTGCTGTGGCGGCGATTGTGCCGTGGGCCGGGGTGTTTCATGCGCCGGACTCTTCGCACTACCTGCAATTGGCGTCGGGACGAAGCGATGTGATGCAGCCGTTTGCGTCGCGGCAGCTGGGGGCAAGGGTTGCGCAGGGGCTGGGGATGCTGCTGGGCGGCGATCTTCATGCGGGGTTTTTGCTGGAGGCTGCGCTGTCGTTGCTGTTCACGATGGGGGTGACGGGATGGCTGGCGATGCGGACTACGGGGCCGCGATGGTTGCTGGCTGCACTGATGCTGGTGGCGAGCTGGCCGGTGCTGGTGCTGTACCTGGTGCTGCCGGACCTCTGGTATGCGGCGCTGTTGGCCTGTGTGTTACTGCTGCTATCGGAAGAGCGATACATGGCGGTGGCGTTGATGATGTTTCCGCTGATGGTGTCGCGCGAGAGTACGTCGCTGACGCTGGTGTGTTTTCTTGCGGCGGGATGGGCCTCATGGGATGCGGCGCGGCGATGGCGGTATGCGGCGACTGCGGTTGCCGCGGCGATTGCGGGGAGCGTGGTGGTGGCGCGGCTTTCGGTGGGAAGCAAACCGAATGTGGAGCATCTGCCTGAGGCGATCTACGTGTTTGCGAAGGTGCCGTGGAATTTTCTGCGCAACGTGGTGGGTGTGCTGCCGTGGAGCGATGCGAACTCCGACCTGTGCCGTGTGCCGGTGTGGAGCGCGCCGGTGCACCTGGGGCCGGTGCATGCGCTGGGAGTGTGTGGCTTTTCGATCGTCCAGCAGATGACGGCTATAGACAACACGCTGCGGCTGTTTGGGATTCTGCCGCTGCTGGTGGCGACGCTGTGGTGGCGGCATCGGCGATGGACGGGGCGAAGCGTGCTGCTGCGGTTTGCGCTGCTGTACGGGGGGCTGAGTTTTGTGCTGGCTCCGGTGCTGGGCGCGGGGTTTGGACACCTGATGCAGTATGCGTGGCCTCTGTTTCTGGTGGCGACGCCGCTGCTGCTGGACGAGTTTCCCACGGCCGGCCTGAGACCGGGGCAGCGAGCGGCCAGCGTAGGAGCGTTTGTGGTGCATCTGGTGCTGCCTGCGATCCTGTTGTGGCCTTGGTTTGGGCAGCGAATTGCGATGGGTCTGGCGCTGTGGGTGGTGGGATATATGCTGTTGCGGCACTGGCTGGGTGGCGGCGTTGTGCGGGCCGCAAAGGACACGGTTCCGGGTGCGAAATCGCCGCAATTGGCGCAGGGATAATGCATCTGCAGGGGAGGGGATTCCACCGCTTTCGCATGGTAAAATTACGGGTAGGGAACTTCCCTTAGAAGGCGGCGTGAAAGCTCTTGATCGTGGGCCATCCGGTCTTGAAGAGAGCACATAACCAACGCTGCCAGCCGGAGCTCGATTGTCAACGCAAAGCCCTCTTCCTGATTCCCAGGACCCGAAGAATCCGATTCCCGAAGCCGGTTCGTATACCGGCGAAAACATCACGATTCTGGAAGGCCTCGCGGCTGTAAGGCTGCGCCCGGCCATGTACATCGGCTCGACCGGTGAACAGGGGCTTCATCACCTGGTGTATGAGGTTGTCGACAACTCGGTCGACGAGGCGCTGGCGGGCCACGCGACGCGGATCGATGTGACGATCCACTCGGACAACTCGATCACGGTGGTCGATGACGGGCGCGGTATCCCTGTTGATAACAAGACGCTGCCGACCGGCGAGACGATGCCTGCGGTGCAGGTGGTGCTGACGATGCTGCATGCCGGCGGTAAGTTCGATGCGTCGAACTACAAGGTCTCGGGCGGCCTGCACGGCGTGGGTGTGAGCTGCGTCAATGCACTTTCCCAGGAGTTCGATGTCGAGATCTGGCGCGACGGCTTCACCTGGACGATGGACTACAGCAAGGGCGAGCCGGTGAGCGAGCTGCGCAAGTTGGGCGCGACGAAGCGCCGCGGCACGAAGGTACACTTTTTGCCGGACAAGAGCATCTTTACGGTGAGCGAGTACAACTTCGATACGCTGGCGAACCGGCTGCGTCAGCTGGCGTTCCTGAACAAGGGCATCGAGATTACGCTGACCGACGAGCGCGCGCTGGATGCGAAGGGCGAGGCCAAGAGTCAGACCTACAAGTACACCGGTGGCATCGCGGAGTTCATCAAGCTGCTGAACAAGGGCAAGCAGGTGCTGCACGAAAAGCCGATCTACATGGAGGCCGAGGTCGGCAGCCTGGTGATGGAGATCGCGCTGCAGTACAACGATGCGTACTCGGAGACGGTGTTCAGCTTTGCGAACAACATTCATACGGTGGACGGCGGCACGCATCTTTCGGGCTTTCGCACGGCGCTGACGCGCACGATCAACGTGGCGGGCCAGCAGCTTGGGCTGTTCAAGGATGTGAAGGAGAACCTGAGCGGCGACGACGTGCGCGAAGGTCTCGTTGCGGTGGTAAGCGTGAAGCTGCCTCAGCCGCAGTTCGAAGGACAGACGAAGGGCAAGCTGAACTCGGACATAGCAGGCCAGGTGCAGGCGTTTGTGAACGAGCGGCTAGGCGCGTTCCTGGAGCAGAACCCGCAGGTAGCGCGGCGCATCATCAACAAGGCAATCGAGGCTTCGCGTGCACGTGAGGCGGCGCGCAAGGCCCGCGATCTTACGCGTCGCAAGGGCGCGCTGGACGGCGGCGGACTGCCTGGTAAGCTGGCGGACTGCTCCGAGCGCAGGCCGGAGATGTGCGAGCTGTACCTGGTCGAGGGTGAGTCGGCCGGTGGTACCGCGAAGCAGGGACGCGACCGCAAGTTCCAAGCGATTCTGCCGCTGAAGGGTAAGATTCTCAACGTCGAAAAAGCCCGCTACGACAAGATGCTGGGCCACGAAGAAATCCGTGCCATGATCACGGCGCTGGGCGCGGGCATCGGCAAGGACGACTTTGATATTGCAAAGCTGCGCTACGGCAAGCTGATCCTGATGACCGATGCCGACGTCGACGGATCGCATATTCGTACGCTGCTGCTGACGTTCTTCTTCCGCCACATGAAGGAGCTGATCGACCGCGGGCATGTGTACATCGCGCAGCCGCCACTGTACCGCATCAAGAAAGGCCGCTTCGAGCAGTACATCAAGGACGACCGCGAGTACGTGCAGGTGATGGTGAAGCGCGCCAGCGATGGCATGGTAATCCGTTATGGCGACAGTGGCGCGCGGCTCGAGGGCAAGGAGCTGACGCAGTACATGGCCGGGTTGAGCGAGTACCTCAGCTTCTTCGACAAGGTGAACAAGCGCTTGCGTAATGAGGATGTGACCGTTGCGTTTGCGGAGATCTTTGCCAGCGAGAAGAAGGACGCCGAGCGTCGTGCTGAAGGCTTTGAGACGGATGCGAAGCTGAAGGAGATGCGTGCGCGCCTGAAGGCGATGGAGCGGACACACCAGTTCAAATCGGTTTCGGAGGTGCTGTTCGACGAGGAGCACCGGACGTACTCGGTGAACTTTGTGGACGCGCAGGGTGCGCAGCGAAATATCGACTGGACGCTGGCGCTGAGCGCGGAGTCCCGGCAGTTACTGCACAAGCGCGCGGCGATGGGTGCGACGCTGAGCGGGCCGTTCCTGATCGAGTATGCCGTGAAGGGCGCGGCTGCCTCACAGAAGACTGTGGCTGAGCAGACCGAGGAGGATCTCGAGAACACCGAAGAGGTGGAGCTCGAAGGAGCTCTGGATGTCGGTGCAGAGCCTGTGGCCAAAGCTCCGAAGAAGAACGCGAAGGTGTCGCAGGACCCGGTTGAGAAGAAGAATGCCCGCGAGGTCTTCGAGTACGTGATTGAGCAGGGCAAGAAGGCATATGACGTCCAGCGCTACAAGGGCTTGGGTGAGATGACATCTGCTCAGCTATGGGATACGACGATGGACCCCGCCCGCCGCACTCTGGTGCAGGTGAAGCTGGAGGACATCGCCGCGACTGAGGAGATATTCACGACGCTGATGGGCGAGGACGTCGAGAGCCGCCGCAAGTTCATCGAAGACAACGCGCTGGATGTGAAGAACCTGGACATCTAAGATGACAAAGTT
>CAJCIM010000044.1 GCA_903970395.1 Acidobacteriaceae bacterium | reverse complement strand
CCTCTGCCGGACTCGCCGGCTTCTGGGGTGCCATGATCAACAAATACGCACCGGTCAACGGCGGAACAACCGTAACGTTGATGAAAGGAGAGACGCGATGACCCAACGAACTGCTGGCGAAGGAGATCAACGCGCGCCGCTTCCTAACGGAGCCGGTGTAGCAGCACTCTTTTCTGCGGGATTCGGTGCCTTCGCCCTTGCGGTGCTGGCGATCGTGGCGGACCACTCGCTCACCTTCAAGCATTTGATGATCTTCTACACACCCACCGGCCCCCTTTCAGGCGTAACCACCACCGCCATCGCCATCTGGTTGATCGTTTGGATCGGCCTTGACGCGGCGTGGAAGCAGCGGGAGGTTCGTGCTTGGTGGATAGCAGCAAGCCTTTGCTTGATTGCGATCAGCTTCCTTCTGATGTATCCGCCCGTCGGGGATCTGCTCTGAAACAAGGATTCGTGCTTTCGCGTAAGCGAGCGGCTCGCGAACAATCGCCACGCGAAACTTGATGCTCACTTACGCACGCCCCAGCAGCCGCTCATACACCACCGCCGTCTCCTCGTTGAAGCACACAAACTCCACCAGCTCCACCCCGCATCCCTCCGCCATCTCACGACACACCCTTACCGCGATCTCCGCCGCAGCCTCCATCGGATACCCATAGATTCCAGTCGACACCGCCGGAAACGCAATACTCCTTACGCCCGTCTCCCGGGCCACCTCCAGGCACCGCCGATAGCACCTCGCCAGCTTCTCCGGCTCGCCGTTCCCACCGCCGCGCCACACCGGTCCCACTGTATGGATCACCCACCTCGCCGGCAGCAGAAACCCCGGTGTAACCTTGGCGTCACCCGTCTCGCAGCCATGCAGCAGCCGGCACGCCTGCACCAGCTCCGGCCCGGCCGCCCGGTGGATCGCCCCATCCACCCCTCCGCCACCCAGCAGTGAACTGTTGGCAGCATTCACGATAGCGTCCACCACCCGCCTCGTAATATCCCCTCGAACCACTCGAAATTCGGCCATCTCACCCTCCCGCCTCACACCTGCCATTCGTCTCGCACTCCGCCCAAATCCCCAAAAATCACAGCCTATTCACACCTCCGACACGTTCTTGGGACTAACCTGATCGCGTTCAGCACTCTATCTTCCAAGCACTACCAAGGCGAATCGTCAGCTATGTCTACTCTCGCTCCCATTCCCAATAAGTCCATCCTCGACCAAAAGCTGGAGAAGTCCTCCGTCGGCAAGTGGGGAGTCTTCGTCTTCGTCGGCATGCTCGTCATCGGTCTTATCTACATCGCGACGCAGCTCTTCGGCGACCTCTCCAACGTTCACTACGCGACGATCTTCCCCTTCTTCCTCCTCGGCGTCGCGCTCCTCATCGCGCTCGGCTTTGAGTTCGTCAACGGCTTCCACGACACCGCCAACGCCGTCGCCACCGTCATCTACACGCACTCGCTTGAGCCGCACATCGCCGTCGTCTACTCCGGCATCATGAACTTCATCGGCGTGCTCATGAGCTCCGGCGCGGTCGCCTACTCGGTCATCGTTCTCCTCCCCGTAGAGCTCATCCTCAAGGTCAGCTCCGGCGCCGGCTTCGCCATGGTCTTCGCGCTCCTCATCGCGGCCATCATCTGGAACCTCGCCACCTGGTGGAAGGGCCTGCCCGCATCCAGCTCACACACCATGATCGGCTCCATCATCGGCGTCGGCATCACCAACCAGCTTCTGCAGGGCAACAGCGGCACCGCCGGCGTCGACTGGTCGCAGGTACAGAAGGTCTTCTCCGCGCTCTTCTGGTCGCCGGTCATCGGCTTCGGCGCGGCCTTCATCCTCTTCCTGCTCTTCAAGCTCATCGCCCGCGACCCCCGCCTCTACAAGGCTCCCGAAGGCACCGAGCCGCCACCGTTCTACATCCGCATCCTGCTCATCCTCACCTGCGGCGGCGTCAGCTACGCGCATGGCTCCAACGACGGTCAGAAGGGCATGGGCCTCATCATGCTGATCCTCGTCGGCACCGTGCCCACCGCCTACGCGCTTAATCACGCCATCACCCCCAAGGACACGCAGACCTTCGTCGCCGTCTCCACACAGACCGCCGACGCCATCGGAAACTACGTCACCCCCACCGCCACCGTCGGCGACGCCGAACCCGAACTCGAGCACTTCGTCTCCACCAAGACCTTCGAACCCGGTGTCACCACTGCCCTGCAGCAGGAGATCACCGACATCCGCAACGAGGTCACCCTCTACGGCAGCCTCAAGGGCGTACCTAATAGCCAGCAGGCCAACATCCGCAACCAGATGTATCTCACCAGCGAGACGCTCCGCCTGCTCCCCAAGGCCAAGGGCTCGCCCCAATTCGCCGACGCCGACATCAGAACCATCGCCAACTACAAGAAGTTCCTCGACAACGCCACCAAGTTCATCCCCACCTGGGTCAAGGTCGCCGTCGCGCTTGCACTCGGCCTCGGCACCATGGTCGGCTGGAAGCGCATCGTCGTCACCGTCGGTGAAAAGATCGGCAAAACCCACATGACCTACGCCCAGGGCGCAGCCGCCGAGCTCGTCACCATGGCCACCATCCTCGGCGCCGACAACATCGGCGTCCCGGTCAGTACCACGCACATCCTCAACTCGGGCGTGGCGGGTACCATGGCGGCCAATCGCAGCGGCTTGCAGCTCTCCACCGTCCGCGACATCGCTTTGGCCTGGATCTTCACCCTCCCAGCCGCGGCCCTGCTCTCCGGCACGCTCTTCTTCTTGTTCAACAAGATCTCTCACTAACAAGCTTCTTTTCGACAAGATCGCCCACTAACCCACAGGCAGTTTTCCACAGAAAAGGTGCATGGTTGATACACTCAACCCTGCACCTTTTACTCGTTAACCCATCGCATGAGCCTCAAAGCCAAAATAGAAGCCGTCATCTACGCCTCCGAAGAACCCGTCACCCTCGCTCAACTCATCGGCCTGCTCGGCGAAGAGGGCCAGGCTGAACTCGACGCGCTCGCCGCCAACCAGCTCTCCCTCGAAACCGAAGAGGCCGCCGAAGCGAAGGCGGATGCCGAGGACGCGGACACCGCACAGGGCGCAGACCCCGAAGGCCTCAACGCCGAGATCCTCAACGCCGAGATCATCGACGCTCCGGTCACAGAACCCGACGCTCCTACAGAATCTGTCTCTCCCACTGAGCCTGTCATCCTGAGCGAAGGCTCGGAGCCTCACCCCGAGCCGCAGTCGAAGGACCCCGACACTCCCGACGCCGCCACCAAACCCCAAGAACTTTCGGCCACTGAACCCGGCGACGAAGCTCCCGCGGCCTCAACCGAAGAGGCCCCAGCCGTCCCCGACGCCAAAGCCATCGCCGCCGCCGACAAGCTCAAAGCCCGCAAGCTCCGCGAGCACTTCCGTCTGCTCCTCGACCAGCTCGTCGCCGACTACGCTACCAACGACCGCGGCCTTGAGATCCGCGAGGTCGCCTCCGGCTTCCGCCTTGCCACCAAGCCTGAGTACCACGACGCCGTCCGCGGCTTCGTCAAATCCCTCAAACCGCCGCTAAAGCTCTCTCTCCAGGCGCTCGAAACGCTCGCCGTCGTCGCCTACAAGCAGCCCATCACCGCGCCCGAGGTCTCCGAGATTCGCGGCGTCGAGTCCGCCGGTACCCTCGGCTCGCTGCTCACCCGCAAGCTCATCGCCACCGCCGGCCGCAAACAGGTCATCGGCCGCCCCATCCTCTACAAGACCACAAAAGACTTCCTCCTCCGCTTCGGCCTCAAGGACATCAACGAGCTTCCCAGCATCGAAGAGTTTGAACGCATGGCCGGCGAGCTCAACGAAGCCGTCCAGGAGGAGATCCAGATGGAAGAGCACACTCCCGTCCCCGACGCCACCGGTGACACAGCCCCCGAGGACGCCCCAGCCGAGCCAGCCACCAGCGGCTCACCCGCGCTCGACGAGCTCCACGCCGTTCCCGAGCCCACCCACATCCATCACGACACCCCCGAAGACCTCATCTCCGACCACTCCACCCACCCCGAAGGCGTCAAGCTCGAAACCGAGTAGCCACGCGCCTGGCTCACACCTTTCTCTCCGCCGTGTGGCCAGGCTTCACCTCGGCCAAGTATGACCAGATCAATAAACACATTCCGCACACCGGTACTCTAACGCTTGGGGCCAACTCGACTTTGGCCGGGAATTCAGAAGAATCTGAGATCCCTCCCCTATATAGACCCGAAATGATGGAGAAGTGTTTGTACCGGTATATTTTGACGTTCCCCCCTGCACGTTCTAAGCAAAGCCCTCATGGCAACAAACGATCTGATCTAAAGTCCAGATGGATGGTGGGGCTTCTGGCTCCGTTGTTCAGCGTTGCTCTCTGCCAGGGCATCTCCCAGACAACTCCCGCAACGCTCTCTCCGGTGAAGGCTTCCCATCCCTCAGCTGCGTCTGCTGCACCCGATAGAATTCTCTTCCTGCGCATCGCTCCCACGCACGCCGACCTCTTCATCTCCAACGCAGACGGCTCCGGCGAGCACCCGCTCGCGCCCTCCAACTCGCTCGACTACAACCCCGCCTGGTCTCAGCACGGTGACTGGATCGCCTTCACCTCTGAGCGCAACGGCTCTGCCGATCTCTACCGCGTTCACCCCGACGGCTCCGGCCTCGAGCGCCTCACCGACGACCCTGCCTACGACGATCAGGCTGCCTTCTCCCCCGACGGCAAACAACTCGCCTTCGTCTCCAGCCGCGCCAACGGAACCGCGAACCTGTGGACGCTCAACCTCTCGAACCACAAGGCCAAGCCCCTCACCACAGGTCGCGGCGGCGACTTCCGCCCCTCCTGGTCGCCCGACGGCAAGTGGATTGCCTTCTCCTCCGATCGCGGCACCACCCTTCCCCCCGCCAAAGGCCGCTGGGAGCGCCTCCACCTCGTCGACATCTATCTCATCCATCCCAACGGCACCGGCCTCAAACGCATCTCCGCGCACGGCGACTTCTGCGGTAATCCAAAGTGGACAGCCGACAGCCAGAACATCATCGCCTACTGCATGTCGGCGCAGGACACCTGGAACTACCGCAAGAGTCAGGGCGACGGCGACACTGGTCTCTCGCAGATCAACATCGCCACCGGCGCAACCACTCCCATCGCTCCTGGTCCTGGCGTCAAGCTCTATCCGTCCGTGCTGCCCTCCGGCGAAATCGCCTACCTTCGCCACAGTGATTCCTTGCCGCAGGGCATCGTCTACGCCAGCGGCAAGCTGGGTCCCACCGGCGCAGATCTCCACGCACCCTCCTGGTCCCCCGACGGCACACACGTCGTCTACAGCCGGTACACCACCAAGCGCACTGCCGAGCCCCAAAAGCTCTGGAGCCGCAATCCAAACTTCGAAGTCGCCACCACCACCTATCTGCCCGCCTACGCTCCCAATACAGCTACCTTCGCCACAACGAAGGTGAATCCGGACATGACCACCAGCCTCCTCATCATCGACGAAGGCAAACCGGCCCGCTCCATCCTCAACCACAAGGACCTGATGCTCGCCCCGCAGTGGTCTCCCGACGGCAAACAGATCGTCCTCGGAGTAGGCGCCTTCTCTGCCTTCGCCGACTTCGCTGTGGGCGCTAAAAAGCCCGTCGACCCCGTCAATGGTGGCGCGCAGGTCGCCATCGTCAACGCCGACGGCACCGGCTTTCACCTCGTCACCTCCGGGCCCAACAACAACGCCTTTGCCAGCTTCGCACCTGACGGCAAACACATCGTCTACCGCACCGCAGGGCCCGATGGCGAAGGTCTCCGCATCATGAACCTCGAGGACAAGACCACCACCACGCTCACCACCGAATACGACAACTTCCCCGTCTGGTCCCCGCGCAACGACCTCATCGCCTTCATCCGCAGCATCGGCGGCAACTTCGAGGTCTTCACCATCCATCCCGACGGCACGGACATCAAACAACTCACCAACTCCCCCGGCAACGAAGCCCACCTCGCCTGGTCCTCCGACGGCGAACGCATCGCCTTCACCAGCGAGCGCATGGGATTCAAAGACGAGGCCCTCTACACCGACGACCCTCAGCCCTACGGCGAGATCTTCGTCATGCGCTTCGACGGCACGCACATCGAACAACTCACCGACGACCAGTGGGAAGAAGGTGGCCCCGCCTGGCGGCCTCGTGGAACGCCATCAGCCGCAAAACCTGCCGAGTCGAACTGAACGAACACGCACTCGCGTCCTTACCGCTCCACAACCCCCACCTACCCCTCCGCTGTCCCATAAGCGGAGGGGTAAGTTTTTATCCTCTATCCACCTACTACCCACTCCCTACTTGGTACTCCTGCTCACCTTCCCTCCGCAACGGCGTATCATACCTATAGACAGTGAGGTAGCAAGCCATGTATCCCGGAACCCGTTCAAACCCCATCATCATCGAAGGTCGCACGCAGGCCACCACCTCGCTGCTGGGGAAGGTTCTGCTCATCTCGTCGCTCGGATTTTTTGTCTCTGGAGTCGGCATCTATCTTGCACCCGAGTTCTACTCCACCGGCGTCTTCTGGCTCTGCGTCATCGCCAGCTTCGTGCTCATCTTTGCTGTCCGCGCCACGCGCCAGAACCCGCCCGTCGCGCTCGGTCTCTTCCTTCTGCTCGCGCTGGTCATGGGCTTTGAGATCGCCCCGTGGATCATGACCCTGCTCCACACCGGCCACATTGACGTCGTCTTCAACTCGGCGCTCACCACCGCCGTCGGTATGGCGGTCCTCGGCATGGGCGCGCAGATCTTCAGCTTCAACTACCGCAAGGTCGCCAACTACGCCTTCGCCGCGCTGCTGGGACTCATCATCATCGGCCTGCTGGGTGCGTTCTTCCACTTCGTCTCGCCCGGCCTCTACGCCTGGGCCACGCTGGCCATCTTCAGCGTGCTGCTCGTCGTGGACTTCATGCGCATCCGCAATGGCGGCGACGGAGCCACCGCAGTAGAGCTAGCCCTCAGCATCTACCTCGACGGCCTCAACATCTTCCTGGCCCTCACCCAGATATTCTCTGGCGGCAACCGCCGCCGCTAAGTTCTTCCCCACCGTAGCAGACAGTTTCGCCACAACTCCCGTGGCGAAACTCCGCTAACTTTGCGTACTTTGCGGGAGAGCTTTTCCCTCCGCAGCCCCGGCTCTGTTTGCCCACCACAAATCAGATACCACGGCCCTGGTAGCACCGAGCTTCAGAATGAGCTGTGCTTGGCAATCTACCAACGCTGGAGCATAATCGCGCCATAGGAGGCACCTCCATGGCGGCAACCCCGGCACTGCTCACCATCGAAGAGTATCTCCGCACCAGCTACAAGCCCGACGTCGACTTTGTGAACGGCGAGATCGCGGAGCGAAACTTGGGCTAGTACGAGCATTCCACATTTCAGACAGCCATAGGCAGCTGGTTCTGGGTCCGTCGCGCCGGCTGGGAGATTCATCCACTCACAGAGCAACGTATCCGCGTATCTGAAATGAAGGTGCGCATCTGCGATATAGCCGTCCTGAGAGCAGACGCTCCACGGGAGAAGGTGACGGCGAACTAGCCGCTCATCTGCATCGAAATTCTTTCGCCCGAAGACCGCCTCCCCCGCGCCGAACTTGTCCTGGCCGATTACCTCGCCATGGGCGTCGAAAACATCTGGCTTGTCGATCCGATCCGCCGCGTCGCATACGCCTTCGACGCGGCCGGTCTCCACCTAGCCGATCCCACCCGGCTCACCGTCCCCAATGCCCCCATCCACCTCGACCTGACCGAGGCCTTCGCCGCACTGGACTAGGTCCTCTCCAACCGACGTAATTCTTTTGCGGAGACTGGATATCCCACTTCTGGAATCACTCGCCTTTCAAAGGTTCGGCTCTCTTAAGGAAGAGTGGGCAGCTGTTTCGTCGATACGAGCGGATAGCACTTCAGTCCGTGCTTTTTATGCAGTTCACTATCAAATAGTCCATCGATTTTTCTCAAATACGATTCGTCGCCAGACTCGTACCAACGAAATACGGCGTATGAGGCGAAATCCACTATCTGCATAATTCTGGATATCTTCGAATCAAAGAAAAAGGGTGTTTCGATTACATGAGAGAGCTTGTCCCATCGGGTTCCGGACGCCTGGAATCGGGCGAGTAGCGTCCTCATTTGATTTGCCAGCGCTGGCGTCGATTGATCCATCACTATAATTCCGCGTTCAGGTCGATCATTGGCGGTCTCAAGGCGCTTGAGAAAGTAATTGAACATGGTACATAGATTCTCAAATGCACTTTCGTATGGATCGACTCTCCCCTTGTACTGAGCGAGGAATGCTTTCTTATCGACCACGACTGAAAACAGCGTGAGACCGTCTTTGACGTCGGCTATTCGCGCGTAAATATCATCGATAGCTGCATACCGCTGAACTTTGGGAATTGCTTTAAACTCATCCCTACCCGAGCGCAAAGGGCTCGCATGAAGCTCCAGTTTTCCTCCGGCACTAGGGAAGTGTGTTGCCTGTACTTGGTCCATAACAGCGGATAAGCCCGACCATGCCGCTTCTGCCATTGCGGCGCCGGTTAAGACCAAATGTTTGGAAGAGCCTTTAGATGTCCCACCATCACCCGACTCGTCAACGTAAAGTATCTGCATAATGAAAATGCGGCTGAGCGGGTTTTACCCCGGCAAGCCGCAAATGCAGCTTTCCCAGTCGCATCGCCATTATATATGTTTCCCCCTCTAAAACGTAACGAATCCTTGAGCCTCTGCTGCCGGGCACAGGCATAATCCTCACTCCCACACCGCATCCGGCAGGTTCACAACGATAGGCTCCGGTGTGCTCCGCACGACCACCCACCGGAACGCCTCCGTCGCCGACGGATTGATCTCCTGGTGGACCACCCACGCCGGCACATGCACAAAGTCCCCGGCTCGCACCGTCGCCGACTGCTCTCCGCGCTCGCCCCACCGCACCAGCGCCTCGCCCGCCAGCACATACACCACCGTCTCCTGCGCGCCATGGTGATGGATTCCCGTCTTCGCTCCAGCCTCCACCAGGAACGTCCCCGCCCACATCCCCGAGGCCACCCCCAAAGCGCCAGGAATCGCCGCCATCCGCTGCGACCCCACTGTCTGCGCTGTGCCTGCGCTCTGTTCCTCCGGATGCACAACACGAATCGATGCGGTAGCCGAATTATTCATAACTGAATAGACGCTCCTGGCCACCGCAAGGATCGCAAAACATCGCCGCCTGCTACGCATCCGCCAGCGGCTCAATCTGCATTGCTGAGCGTGGGGAAACCTGAATCGGATGAAGATAGGAACCGGAGCCGTTGCCGCAACGGCTCTGTTGCTCTTCCCCTCTAACGCTGTTGCTCTTTCCTCTTGAATTGGCACAACAGCCGCGCGCAACGAGACGCGGCAATGCCGCCTCACCGCCTCTGCTTCACCACGTAGATATTGGCAAAAAGCTTGCTGGCCGACCTAACACCATGTCCGCGATACTCCCGGCTCGATATCTGCATCAGCTCCGGAATATCCGTCGTCAGATCAGCTGGAGCGGTTGCCTGCGACTCCACCACAAATTTCGGCTGCACCAAAGCCATCTGCCGCCGGACCTGCTCAGGCTTCACCCCATCGAACGCGATGCCTCTCTTCAAAAACTCCGGCGAAGCGAGCCCTGCTCCGTCCTCAATGACGAACCTGTTTTGAGCGCAGTAGGCCAGCACTCCAACATCCACTTCCACCAGTACCCGATCCCGAGGCTGCGTCACTCCGGCTAGGTATTCCGCAGCCTGCTGCATCGTTAAGAAGTACTCTTTCTGGAAGTTCCGCAGGGGAGGCGCAATCAGAAGGGCGTTGAAAACGACGGAGGTCACCAGATGCAGCACCAGCACTGCGGGAAGTACCCCCTTCCATCTCCACCGCGGCATAGCCCACATCACCACCGATAGCGCCTCTGCACCTCCAGCGCACAGCATGGGAAACAGGATCAGCAGATACCGGCCAGGTGCCTCCAGCCCTGGAGCTCGCAGATAATAAAACCCGGCGATCGCCGCAGTCCCCGCGACCGGCAGCCAAAGATGCTCCGGCAGCTTGAGCCGCTTCCGCATCATAACGGCCGCGCACCCTGCACAGAGGAGCGCAGGCCAGGGCAGAGAGTAGCCCAGCAGTTCAACATACTGCTTCGCGATGTCAGGATTCCAGAGCATGATCCCTGACACCGTCTTCGCGCGTAAGGTCGTCGGCAAGACCGACCCGAAATATGAATACGCAAAGATCGCCCATGCCGTCAGCGGTAAGGAAAACCCAGTCAGCAGCGCTGCCAGGCTCAGAGCCCGCTGCGTGCGCGAGCGCCACGCCATCAGCAAAACGCATACCGCGCCCACTGCCAGTAGCTCCGGCCGCAGTAGAGCGCTCAAGCCCAGCAGCAACCCTGCGGCACCCGCAGCCAGGGGCGGAAGCTCATACTTCGTAAAGCACAGCAGGATGAGACAGACCGCACAGAACGCATAACTTGTCTCCATCAGCGTCCCGTTCCAGCGCCACAAGTTACACGCAAAAGCTGCCGCCCCCAGCCCGAAGAAGCTCGCCGCCAGGTTCCCCCCGGTCGTCCTCCGCAGCCGCACGAACAGTGCCAGCAGTCCCACCGTCGTCGCTAGGCATGAGGTCGCCTGCAGCAACCCGAACATCAGCTTTCCGTATACAAACCAGACCCCAATCAGCAGCATGGTAAACAGCGGCGACGTGGAAAGATTGCACCGTATTCCCGAATTCAGCCCCCACCCCTGATGCGCAAGCACGTTGCGAGCCACCTGTAGGTGTATGTACGTGTCATCGGAGCCAACATAAGAGGGGTAACAGATCAGCTTGATCAAGCTGGGCGTTAGCGCCATAAGAACCGCGCCCGTATATACCCATTTCGAATCACGAACTAACTTTGCCTGCGTCAAACTGAAGTCTCCCCGCGTCTTCTCACTCGATATCTCTTATTCTGTTCGGATCTCCAGCCTCTGTTGTCATCTCCATGTCACGGATGTGTCTTTCAGCCTCATGTCAACCCCAGCTGGGACGCACCCCGTCCTGCAAACCCAGCAAACCAAAGCACTAAGCCGCAAAAAAAGAAAAGCACATTCTCATCCACCAGTAGCTATACTGGAAACAGGGACTACAGACAGAGGTTCTTCTCCACCATCCTCTATCCTCTTTCTCTCTATCCCCTTTATTTCCAATATCATACCCGCAACCCGCACAGAATCAGCCGCTTACCCCGGGGATCACCCCGTAACCCGTTGATTCTGCTAGAGACCCCCTCCCAAACAGGGAGGGGGGAGGGTACCTCCAGGACACGCACCGCCATGAAGTCACCCAACTCCAAAAAGCCCAACCCGGAAACCGAAGCATCCCAGGAACCCCGCGGAGAACGCCTCCAGAAGATCCTCGCGCAGGCAGGCATCGCCTCCCGCCGCGCCGCCGAGCAGATCATCCTCGACGGTCGCGTCCAGCTCAACGGCCAGACCGTCACCGAACTCGGCACCCGCGCAGACCTCTCCCGCGACCACGTCCGCGTCGACGGCAAGCTCCTGCACGGCCCCGAGCCCACCAAATACTTCATGGTCAACAAGCCTCGCGGCTACGTCACCACGCTCGACGACCCCGAGCACCGCCCCACCGTCATGCAGCTTCTCGGTCAGGACAAGCAGAAGAAGCTCCTCGGCGAACACTCCAAGCTGCCCCGCCTCTACCCTGTTGGCCGCCTCGACTACCTGAGTGAAGGCCTGCTGCTGATGACCAACGATGGAGACCTCGCCAACAAGCTCTCCAAGGCCGCAACCGGTGTCCTCAAGACCTACCTCGTCAAGGTCAGCGGCGCGCCCACCGCTCAGGCCATCGAGCAGCTGCGTCACGGCATCATGATCGACCGCGGCCGCCTCGCCGACACCCGTTCCACCGGCCGCCGAGACCGCGTTCTCACGCAGCCCGCCAAGATCGAGCAGGTCCGCGCCGGCGAGAACCCCTGGTACGAGGTCACCCTCACCGAGGGCCGCAACCGCCAGCTCCGCAAGATGTTCGAAGAGATCGGCCATCACGTCGAGAAGATCCGCCGCATCGGCTATGGCGCACTCACACTCGACGTCCCACCCGGCGCCTTCCGCGAGCTGCTGCCCGGCGAAGTCCAGGCCCTCAACCGCGCAGCCGCCGGCAAGAAGGTCGAACGCAAGAAGATACTGCCCGAAGCCGCACAGCTTAAGAAGCCCGTGCCGCCGCGCCGCAAGCCGCGTCCGGCAACACGCCGCGCAACCCGTTGATCTTCAGGAATATAGTTCGCGCGGGCACAACTCCTCAGGACGAACCGGCACCTTACTACCCTGAGGATCACCATGAAAAAGCTCGTGTTCGCGTTGACCGCAGCCATTGCGCTGCTGCTCTTTACCCCTGCGCCAAAGGCTGACGCACAGATCTCCATCGGCATCGGTGTTGAGCCTGTCTGTCCTTACGGCTACTACGGCTACGCGCCCTATAACTGCGCGCCGTACGGTTACTACAGCGACGACTGGTTCAACGGCGGCGTCTTCATCGGCGCAGGCCGCTGGTATCACGGCGGACGCGGCTTCTACGGACACGTCAACCGCAACTTCGATCCCCGCTACGGCTACCACGGCAGCTTCCCCGAACACGGCGGATACCACGAGCCCGATGATCACTTCCAGAGCTTCCAGGCCACGCACCGCGCCAGCCCGCAGGGCAGCTATCGCGCCGACGACCACACACACGGCACCGGCGGCGATCGCGCAGCCCACGGCGGTGGTGGTGACGGCGGCAATCGCGGCGGTGGCGGACACGGCCACTAAGATCGCGTCATCCACAAATCCATAACGCCTTCTGCTGCGTTATCTCTAATACCAGGGCTCCTGCAACACTCTCTCTTGCCAAAAACGGGGGCCCTGTTCTTTTCCAGGTTCGCCTCCGTACTGGTTCTACATTCAGGGCTGCTCGTGAAGGCTCGCCGTCTGCTTCACCACCGGCGTCCTTCACCACCGGCTCAGCAGCCTGCTTCGTTGGCTCCTGCTTCGCCAGCCACGGCAACAGCTTCGCCGCTAGCAACTCCGCACCATCATCGGAGAGATGAATCCCATCCGGCTGCCGCAATCGCGCCGTCGTGCCACGCACCTCGCCATAGTCCTGAAACTGCCCGCTCGAATCGCCCACCAAACCAGCGGAGCTGAACCACGAGGCCTGCGTTGACGCCTTCACCACCGCATAGTCGATACGGTTCACCAGCGCGATCCGCGCGTTGTACGTTCCACTCTTCATCGGCGGCAGCCCCACCCAGATCACGGTCGCGCCATTGCTCTCCAGCAGCGTGAGAAACGCCTCAACGCGCCGCTGATAGATCGCCTGCCACTGCGTCGTTCCAAACGGATACGTCACGCCGCCCTCGACAAAGCCCTGTCCATCGTTTGCGCCGATCGCCACCACAATCACATCCGGCTTAGCATCCCGCAACATCACAGGATATTCTCGCTGCCAGTCAAACACCTCTGGCCGCGCCAGCCCCGTGCCCGACTTGTACACCTGCAACACCGTCAGGTCCTTGTATCGCGGAGCCTCACGCAACATCGTCGACGACAGCCCGACAGCCATCATCGAGTCGCCCACCAGCGCCACCGTACGCATCTTTCCCTCGCGCACCGGGGCGATCGCAGGCAGCGCACTCAATATCGGCGGATCGCCAGCCATCGGCGTCAACGGAAGCATAGGCGTATGCGGCACATTCACTGCTGTCGTCGCAGGCTCTACAGCCTCCGCGATTAGCGCAGCCGTACCGCTCTTCGCCGGCGGAGGCGCAAGCGGCATCACATCCTCCGTCACCGTCCCATACGCACGATCAGCACCCGCTGGATCATCGCTCCATCCCGCACGCGCAAGCTTCGCCAGTTCCACCTGTCGCAGCCGTTCCAACCCGAGCGACCGCAACCCCCAGTGCAGAGCGCTCACCACCGGCATCGCCACAGTACGCTCCGGCCCAACATCCAGCCGCTGCGCCCAGCTGTACAGACCCGCGGAGTCCAGCACCAGCGCCAGCACTGCAAACACGCCGAGCCCAACCATCATCTGTCCCGCACTGGCAAACCGCCTATACCCGCGCATAGCCCTCTCGCTCTACTCCTCTAATCCCTAATCCCTAGAACTGAAAATAGATAAACGGCGCCACACCCGTCGGCCCGAGCACCTCAATCAAATACACACCCAGCGTCAACAGCGCACCATTCACCGCCATCGGCAGCCGCGACATCGTCGCCTCAACCCCGCGACGCCACTCGCGCGGAGCATACTGACCAAAGATCCCCAGCAGCAGCGTCACCACCACCGGCCAAGCCGCCAGCGTCGCCGCACCGCGCGACGCCAGTTGCTTCAACACCGTCCATGCCAGCCCAAACGTCGGCGACCGGAAGAACACCCAACCCAGACACACCGCATGGAACATCAACACCCGCGCCACCCAAGGCCACCAGCGCGTCCTGCCCAGCTCAAACGCAATCTTCTTCCCGGACCACACCCGATGCACCACAAGATACAAACCCTGCAAACCGCCCCAAACCACAAACGTCCATGAAGCCCCATGCCACAGCCCGCCCAGCAGCATCGTGATCATCAGGTTCACATACATCCGAGCCTTGCCCTCGCGCGACCCGCCCAGCGGGATGTACAGGTAATCCCGCAGCCAAGTCGACAGCGAGATATGCCACCGCTGCCAAAACTCCTGCGGGTCCTGCGCCGTGTACGGTGCATCGAAGTTCTTCGGAAACCGATACCCCAGCAGCATCGCGCAACCCGTCGCAATGTCCGTATAGCCGGAGAAGTCGCAGTAGATCTCCGCCGCATACCCATAAATCGCCAACAGCACATCCCAGCGATGAAACTGCGCCGGCGAGTTGAACACCGGCTCTACCAGCCGCGTCGCCAACGTGTTCGAGACGATCACCTTCTTGAACAGCCCAGCAAGGATCAGCAGAAACGCGCGGTTCACTCGGATCTTCGCCGGATCGCACCGCCGCATCAGCTGCGGAATAAACTTCGACGCGCGCAGAATCGGCCCCGCAATCAGCTGCGGAAAGAACGCCACATACAGCAGCGCATCCAGCAGATGCAACCGAGCCAGCAGTTTGCGACGGTACACATCGCCCATCAGGGAGATCGCATGGAACACAAAGAACGAGATCCCCAGCGGCAGAAACGGCGCAGGAATATTCCAAACCGGCGTCCGGCCCACCACTCCCCACAACCCCAATGCACTCAGCAGCAGAAAACTCGTGTACTTGTAGTAAGCAAGCACAATGAGGCACACCATCACGCCCCAAACCAGCAACCCCTTGCGAACGCGGTCATCATGGCTGCGCTGAATCCCCTGCGCCACCAACCCCGCAAACGTTGAAACTCCGATCAGCAGCGGCACATACCGCCAGCTCCAGAACCCATAGAACACATAACTCGCCGCCAGCAGAAACACCTTGTGCGCGGTCACGCGTCCGGCCAGGGGCCACGCTATAGCTAGCACCGCCAAAAAGAACACGGCGTATTCGACGGTCGGAAACAGCATGGAGATCCGGAACCTTTACAGACGTAGCGAGAAAGTTCACTCCAGCTTACGGCCTGCACTCGCTAACGTCTCGGAAAAATTTTACCCGTAGCTCGATTACGAACCCTCGGGAGCAGACGGATCAGGCAGGTTATCCGCACTCAGAAATCCGCGCTTCAGTTCCACTCGGCGCGAGCCACGTACCGCATTCATCAGGTAGATCTCATCGGCACTCCACAGCTCATCCACATGGACATTCCGCTCCAGCACCTCTGGCCGCATCGCCAGGAGGTGCTCCCGATACACCCCAGGCAGAATCCCCGCAGAGAGCGGCGGCGTGCGCCATACGCTCCCATGGCGAACGAGGATAGAGTGGATCGCTCCCTCCGTCACCATCCCATATTCATTCAGAAACACCGCATCCACACAGCCGGCAGCGTGGGCAACGCGAACAGCCTCGTCATAGAGAGTCCTGCGCGTGGTCTTGTGTTGCAGCCACGGGTCCGACGACCGCATCGGCCCTGGCCACAGCCGCGCCTGTAACACTGCTGAAGACTCTTCCTTGATTCTCGTTGCACTCACACTGCAGACGCCGGCAGCGTTCATCACCAACCGAAGCTTCCACGCCCCATCACCCTCTAGCTCGCTCGCATAGTCTGCAATCACCCGCTCCGTCGACTCGCGATCGAAGGCAAAACCAAAGTACTGTGCTGAGCGTTCCAAGCGTTTCAGATGCAGATCAAGCAGCGCGCACCCTCCCGGCTCCCACCGCAGACTCTCAATCAGCTTAAACGACCGATCGCGCAAAAACTCAGCCTTCAGCAGGCACTCCGCATACTCCTGATCCGCCTTCGAACCAGCAGTAACTCCCGCGCCGACGCCCATGGAAAGACGTCCCTCTTCAAGAACCGCCGTTCGAATCCCAACGCTGAACACCGCATCTCGATTCGGCTTGATGTACCCGATAGCGCCCGTGTAGACCTCGCGATCTCGCCCCTCCAGCTCGCGAATGATCTGCATCGTGCGAACCTTCGGTGCACCCACAATCGAGCCGCACGGAAAGAGCGCGCGAAACAGCTCATAGAAGCTCATCTCCTCTCGCAGCTCTCCCACAATCGTCGAAGTCATCTGCAGCAGCGACGGATGCCGCTCCACCTTGAACAGGTCCTCTACGCGAACCGAACCTGTCTTCGCGATCCTGCCAATATCGCTGCGCAGCAGGTCCACAATCATCACGTTTTCGGCACGATTCTTTTCATCACTGGCGAGCGCCGCTGCCAGCCTGTCGTCCTCTGCCGAGTCCACACCTCGGCGTGACGTCCCCTTCATCGGACGCACGCGCAACTCCCGGCCGCTGAGCTGAAAGAACAGCTCTGGCGACGCCGAAAGAATGACTCTGTCGTGAACATTCAGCATAGCCCCAAACTCCACCGGCTGCCTCTGCATCACGTGCGCAAACAACACCTCCGCACCATGCGAGTACGCAGCTTCGACCCGGCACGTGAGATTGACCTGGTAGGTATCTCCCTCCGCGATCCACTGTTGTATCCGGTCGAACTGTTCCGTGAACTGCTCTAACGACAGCGACAACGCCACATCCGTCAGGCCACACGAATTCTGTTCTGCGACAGAAGGCACAGGCGAGACCGGAGCGCGATACACGCCAAACGCTCCCAGCGGCAGACCGCCGGACGCCTCAAAGTGCGCCGCCGCCGCAGGCTCCCAGTGATAGCCGCACTCATAACCCAGATACCCAGCAACCCAGAAGCCATCCGCAATGGCCTGCTCGATAGCAGTGAACGCCTCAGGAACCTGCTCCAGCGTCCGTATCTCTATCCACTGAACCGGTTGCTCAAAGAAATACGAACGGGCAGATTCCGTACCGGCGTCCTGGGCACTCTCAAGGAGCATCGCTCCGTGCTCCCTCGCAGCTCGCCTCCGGCACTCCTCCACAGAAATAGTTGAATCTGATCGCTGCATCACCTCATTGAGTGTAGGACAGTAGCCGCGCAAGAGAATCCCATTTCGTCCGACACTCCCTGGACGCTCTACCCGTTCGCCACCAGGACTTTGCCAGAACGGTCTTTCCTTTCATAGACCCGCACAAGTCCAGCCTCAACCGCAGTCTTCTCAAGACTTTGAATCGAAAGAGTACCCCCGGGGAGTCCCCCCACCCTCACACAGGACTCACGCCACTGCGACTGTGTTATCATCACTGTGTGTATGAGAAATACACGAGGCACCGCGGGCAGATGACTCCCAATGGATTCGAGTCTGGCCAGAGACCGCGAGCGCCCATTACCGCACCATCCTCTTCCACCGCGCACCCTTTCCAGTTACATCAAGCGCGTTGGTTGCTCTGGCTCGTAGGTCGAACCATCGGGTTCTTCCTCGCCGTGCAGCAGCAGTGCTACCCAACAGGGCTTCCATCGTGGATGTCGTCGAAGGCAATGCTGAAACCCGAATCCATAACGCATACCGCGCGCCTCGGCTCGCAAAGCGTTTCTGCATTCCTCCGCCTCTTACCCACACAGAAGGAAACCCTTGTCTACGCTTACTCTTGATTCCATCCTGAACCCTGAACCACTCCAGGTCTCCCGCACCATCACCGCCACCGCTGAGACCGCCAACACCGTCACCTTCACCGACTTCGACATCTCGGACTCCCTGAAGGCGCGTCTCACCGCCGCTGGCTTCGTCACTCCCACGCCTGTTCAGGCAGGCGCAATTCCGCCCGCCATCGAAGGCGATGACATCCTCGCCACCGCTTCAACCGGCACCGGCAAGACCCTCAGCTTCCTCATCCCCATGATCGAGCGCCTTGAGGAGATCTCCGTTGCCAGCACGCGCGGCAAGAAGACCCCAGTCCTCGCGCTCATCCTGCTCCCCACGCGCGAGCTCGCCATGCAGGTTCTCGACCAGTTCCACAAGATCTGCCCCACCTCCAAGGCTGACGCCGTTCTCGTGTGCGGCGGCCTCTCTGAGAACACCCAGATCGAGCAGATCAGCCGCGGTCCGCGCCTCATCGTCGCCACGCCCGGCCGTCTCGAAGACTTCCTCCGCCGCAAGGCCGTGAACCTTCGCGACGTCGACATGCTCGTCCTCGACGAGGTCGATCGCATGCTGGACATGGGCTTCCTTCCCGCCATCAAGCGCATCGTCGCCGCGCTCCCCAAGGATCGCCAGACCATGTGCTACTCGGCAACCCTCGACGCCAACATCCGCGAGGTCGTCAAGGACTACGTCGTCGAGCCCGTCCGCATCGAGATCGGCACCACTTCCAAACCCTCTGACCGCGTCGAGCTCCGCATCTACACCGTTATGCAGGACCAGAAGCTCTCGCAGCTCGATAAGATGCTCAACGAGGAAGAGGGAACCTACCTCGTCTTCTCGCGCACCAAGCACGGCGCGGACCGCATCGGCCGCAAGCTGGAGAAGCTCGGCCACACGGTCGAGATCATCCACGGCGACCGCTCGCAGTCGCAGCGCTCTGCCGCCCTCAAGGCCTTCGCAGCCGGTCGCAGCCGAGTCCTCGTCGCCACGGACGTCGCCGCCCGCGGCATCGACATCTCCAACATCGCGCACGTCGTCAACTACGACCTGCCCAACGGCTCCGACGACTTCGTGCACCGCATCGGCCGCACTGGTCGCGCCGGCGCAAAGGGAGTCGCAACCACCTTCGTCACGCCGCTCGAAAAGGGCGACGCACGCAAGCTGGAGCGCGAACTGAAGATCCAGTTCGCCTGGCACGAGGCCGACAAGAACCTCGCCAAGGAAGAGCGCAACAAGCCCCTCGACTTCAACACCAACAGCACCGGTATCGATGCTCTCCTCCAAATGGAGACACGCAGCTGGAAGAACGCTGACGGCACCGTAAACGAGTCCACCGACGCCGCTCCGGCCCGCCCTTACAACAAGGGCCGTGCGGGCAGCGCTCGCGGTGGTCGCAGCGGCTCCGGCGGCGGACGCAGCCAGGGCAGCAGCCGTCCCCATGGCGGCAACGCTGGCCGTCCCGCGGGGCGCCGCTCCGGCGGAAACAGCAGCCGCGGCCGCTAAGCAACACACCACATCAACAACGAAGGGCGGCGATCCAGTGATCTCCGCCCTTCGCTTTTCTCTACTCTCTACACTCTGCTTCTAAGGCTGCCCGCTCCCGCCCGCGCTCCCATACACCTGCCCATTCGCATAACTCGCATCTTCAGCCGCCAGCTGCACGTAGATGGACGCCAACTCCGCCGGCTGCCCCGGCCTACCCAGCGGCGTCTGTCCGCCGAACTGCTTCAGCTTCTCCTGCGACGCCCCGCCGCTCACCTGCAGCGGAGTCCATATCGGCCCCGGAGCCACGCCATTCACCCGAATCCCCTTCGGCCCCAGCTGCTTCGCCAGCGACTTCACATAGTTCATCGTCGCCGCCTTCGTCTGCGCATAGTCGTACAGGTCCGGAGAAGGATCGTACGCCTGCTCCGACGTCGTGCCAATAATTACCGACCCAGGCTTCATATGCGGCAACGCCGCCTTGATGATCCAGAACGGCGCATA
>CAJCIM010000043.1 GCA_903970395.1 Acidobacteriaceae bacterium | reverse complement strand
TACGCCGAGAACCCGCCGAAGAAGTATCAGGACATCGTCAACGTCGACTTCTATGCTGAGGAAGCAATACCGTCATTGTGGTTGACGCTAGCCGAGACGGTGCTGTTCTGGGCTGGGCACGGCGTACGTTTGTTCCGCGTCGACAATCCGCACACCAAGCCGTTTCCGTTCTGGCAGTGGCTGATCGCCGAGGTGCGGGCGCAATATCCGGACGCACTATTCCTCGCCGAGGCATTCACCAGGCCAAAGGTAATGTATCGCCTCGCCAAGGTCGGCTTTTCACAAAGCTATACCTACTTCACTTGGCGCAACACCAAGGCAGAGCTGACGGAATACTTTACCGAGCTGTCGACGAGCCCGGCGCGCGACGTGTTCCGGCCGCATCTGTTCGTCAACACGCCGGATATTAATCCGCCGTTCCTGCAGGTCTCGGGGCGCACCGGTCACCTGATCCGCGCAGCACTGGGCGCGACGTTGTCCGGGTTGTGGGGCGTGTATAGCGGTTTTGAACTATGCGAAGCGACTCCGATCCCGGGACGCGAAGAGTATCTCGACAGCGAAAAGTATCAGCTTCGCACCTGGGACCACGCCTCAACCGAGTCCATCGCGCCGCTCATCACGCAGCTCAACCGCATCCGCTACGAGAACTTCGCGCTGCAATCCAACCACGGCCTGCACTTCCACCCCGCGGAGAACCCGCAGATCATCGCCTACTCCAAAACGACGCCTGACGGAGTCAACACCATCCTGACAATCGTCAACCTCGATCGCGCCAACGAGCAGAACTCCTTCATCGACCTCGCACTCGACAAACTCGGCCTCCCGTGGGGCACAAACGAACAGCCCACCGTCTTCGACGTCGAAGACCTCCTTACCGGCGCAAAGTACGACTGGCGCGGCCCCCGCAACTACGTCGAGCTCAACCCAACGCTACCCGCCCACATCCTTCGAATCGTCGTGCCGCTGAGCGAAGATCAACCATAGTCCCTGCGCCAGTCTTGGGTGCCCCATTCATGACAAGCTTCATCGTCACGAGTGGGGGCAGGATGCCAAATGGAGTGAGTCACCGCTTCTGGGTGCCCCGGGCCTTCCGGCTCGGGGCACATAACGCCTCAGGATGAAAATAGGCTTTAGCCGCTGGGGTATGCCTTCGTTTCACTGCCACGTATGCGGCAGCGCCCCTGCAGGCTTCCCAGCCTTGATCTCCGCATACATAATCCCGATATGTTGCGACATATCCGGCCGCACCCAGTTCGCGTCCCGTTCTGGCAAACTCACCTTGACATCCGACACCGGCAGATCCATCTGCGCCTTCACCGCCGCATACAGATCTCGCAGAAACTGCGCCTGCCCGGTCACAATCTCCACTCCACCCATATCGCCGTGGCCCGGCAACACCACATTAGGGCCCAGCGCCGCAGCCTTGTCGAGCACTCGCGGCCAGTTCGCCACATCCGCATCCCACATCTTGTTCCTTGGACCATTCACCGCGGCATCACCCGTGCAAAGGATCTTCTCCTTCGGCAACCACACATATCCATCGCCACGCGTATGTCCCCACCCCAGATACAGAAAATCCACCTCACGCGTCTTGTCTCGCAACACAAACTTGCTTCCACGAAACACAACCTTCGGCCGCTCCACATCCCTCGCATCCGTCGCACGCACATCCTCACGCTTGCTTATCGCGCTCTGCCAACGAGTCGGCTCGTACAGATCCATCTCTTTGCGCACACCCGCAGCCGCCAGCGTCGTCGCACCCGCCTGCGTCCACAGCGCATTCCCATACGAGTGGTCCCCATGCGCATGCGTATCGAACACCCACTTCACCGGCTTCTTCGAAAGAGCCGGAATCTCCGCCATCAGCTCCTTTGTCCGCCCTGGATAACTCGGGTCCACCAACACCAGATAACGCTCCATCTCGATCACAATCGAGTTGCAGTATCCCGCATGAGCATCGCCTTCAAGAAACCACACGCCCGGTGCAACCAGCTTCGGAGCAGCGCTCTGCGCACCCATTACCCACGGCATCAGCAACCCGGCCAGTAACACCACCAGCAACCTTCGCATCGCCAGTAACCTCGCTTTGTACTATTCTCTTCTGATACCCGAACGCGCAAGGCGAATCCCCGCATGGCTCAACACATGTCCATCCTCGGAGCCTCACCCATACGCAAGGAAGGCCGCGCCAAAGTCCTCGGCGCGGCTAAGTACATTGACGACCTCTCGCTCCCCGGTATGTGGCACGGCGTCACCGTCCGCAGCTCCATCGCCCGCGGTCGCATCCGCTCTATCACCTTCGATCCATCCATCGACTGGTCGCAATACACCATCGTCCGCGCCGCCGACATCCCCGGCGAGAACACCATCGTCCATCTCACCAAAGATCACCCCTGCCTCGCCGCCGAAGCCATCAACCATCCCTTCGAGCCGATCCTCCTGCTCGCACACCCCGACAAAGCCGCACTCCTCGCCGCAGTAGCCGCCATCCACATCGACTACGACGAGCTCCCCGGCGTCTTCACCATCGAAGAATCCGAAGCCGCCGTCACTTCCGGCTCTACCGAAAAAATCATCTGGCCCGGCTCCGACGCTGGCGGCACCGCCAACTGCTTCAAGCAATATCTGATGTATACCGGCGACGCCGAGGAAACCGAAGCAGGCCTCGCCGCAGCCTTCGCACAAGCCGACTTCATCGTTGAAGGCGAATACTCCACCGGCGCGCAGGAGCAGCTCTACATCGAACCCAACGGCGTCATCGCAGAGTGCTTCCGCGACACCGACGGCAACATCGAATCCGTCTGCGTGCGTGGCTCCATGCAGTGCCCTTACTACCTCGTCCACGCGCTCACCCTCGTCTTCAACCTGCCCCAAGAAAAGTGCCGCGTCATCCAGGTCGAAACCGGCGGAGCCTTCGGCGGCAAAGAAGACTTCCCCTCCGTCATCGGTTCACACGCAGCTCTGCTCGCGATGAAGTCCGGACACCCCGTCAAGATCATCTACGACCGCGCCGAAGACATGGCCGCCACCACCAAGCGTCACCCTTCGCGCATACGCCATCGCACCGCCGTCTCTAAAGACGGCAAGCTCCTCGCCGGCGAGATCGAAGTCGCCATCGACGGCGGTGCCTACGCAACTTTGTCTCCAGTCGTTCTCTCACGAGCCACCATCCACGCACCCGGCCCCTACAAATGGCCGCACCTCCGAGTCCGCGCAAAAGCGATGGCCACCAACGTCCCGCCGCACGGCGCCTTCCGCGGCTTCGGCGCACCGCAATCCTTGTTCGGCCTCGAACGCCACATGGACAAGATCGCGCACACCATCGGCCTCACACCCGAAGAGCTTCGCCGCCGCAACTTCCTCGCCACCGGTGACAAGACCGCCACCGGCCAGCCGCTCATCGAGCATGTCGACATGCAGCACCTGCTCACCCGTGGTCTCGCCGAGTCGAACTACCACGCCAAGCTCGCGCGCTTCGCTGAAGAGAACAAAACCTCCCCCATCAAACGCGGAGTCGGCTTCGCCACCTTCATGCACGGTACCGGCTTCACCGGCTCCGGCGAGCGCCGCCTCGACTCACTCGTCCACCTCGACATCACACCCCAAGGCCGCCCCAACATCCTCGTCTCCTCTACCGAGTTCGGCCAGGGCACCAACACCATCCTCTGCCAGGTCGCCGCCGAAACCCTGCAACTCCCCTACGAAGACATCCTCATCGAGCGCCCCGACACCAGCATCGTCCCCAACTCCGGCCCCACCGTCGCCAGCCGCACGGCCATGATCGTCGGCAAACTCGTCGAGCGCGCCAGCCTCCAAATCCTCGACACACTCCGCAAGTCCGAGGGCTTGCCCACACCACACACACGCGAAGACTTCATCACCGCGGCACACTGCTACCACCTCAAGCACGGTGCCCTCCGTGCATCCGTCCGCTACGAACCACCCGCACCCATCTTCTGGGACGACGAAAAATACCGCGGCGACGCCTACCCTGGCTACGCATGGGCCGTCTACGTCGCCGAGGTCGCCGTCGACACCCGCACCTACATGGCCACCTGCACCCGCTTCGACGCCCTGCAAGAGGTCGGCAGAGTCATGCACCCCGTCCTCGCCAAAGGCCAGATCGAAGGTGGAGTTGCACAGGGCATCGGCTACGCCCTCTACGAAAAGTGCGTCTGGCAAAACGGCCGCATGATGAACAACCAGATGACCAACTACATCATGCCCACCAGCGCCGACCTGCCCGACATTCACGTCCACTTCGAAGAGGTCCCCAGCATCCACGGCCCCGGCGGCGCAAAAGGCATCGGCGAGCTCCCCATGGACGGCCCCGCCCCCGCCATCCTCAACGCCATCGAAAACGCCCTCGGCATCGCCTTCAACACCATCCCTCTTCTACCCGAAGACATCTTCGAACGCCTCACCTCCATCAACGGCGGTACAGAAGACCTCGATTCCACAATCGACCTCGACACCCAAACCGAGGTGCCCGCATGATCCGAGCCACCAAATTTGGGTACCCCATCCTCACGACAGCTTCATCGTCGTTAGGGTGGGCATCGCGCTGCAGCGCGATCCTGCACAGCCACTTCAACGACCTCGGCTTCGGAGTTCTCCCAGCCACCACGCGAGCATCTGCTTTTGTCGTTGCTTTTGCTTCTGAGATAGGTCCGGGCTTCAGCCCGGACATACCGTGTCGCCGCAACTCGGGCTTTGGCCCCTGGTATATGCCTTCGCTCGCGGAGGAACAAATCCTATGACTCAAATCCAACTCACGATAAACGAAAAGTCTCAAACTCTCACCGTCCCCCCCACGAAGCGCCTCCTCGACGTCCTACGCGAGGATCTCGCCCTCACCGGCACCAAAGAAGGCTGTGGCGAAGGCGAATGCGGAGCCTGCGCCGTCCTCCTCGACAGCGGCCAAGGCCCCGAACTCGTCAACTCCTGCCTCATCCCCGCCCTCCAAGCCAATAACACCGCCATCACCACCATCGAAGGCTTAGCCGTCACCCAATCCGCAGAAGCCAGCGACGATCCCCTAATCCCTAATACCTATTCCCTAACCACTGCCTTGCACCCCATCCAAAAATGTTTCCTGGAAAAAGGCGGCGCCCAATGCGGCATCTGCACTCCCGGCATGATCCTCGCCACGCACCACCTCCTCGACAACTACCCCAATCCCACAATGGCTCAAATCCAGGAAGGCCTCGCCGGAAACCTTTGCCGCTGCACCGGCTACATGCGCATCTTCGAATCCGTCCAGCAGGCCGCGAAGCTCCATACTCAAAACTCATAACTCCAAACTCGTAATCAACCCGTCTTCTCTATTCTCTGCCTCCATGCACTCCAACGTACTCGACTACGCCCTCACCGCCCCCGCGACCCTCGAAGCCGCTCTACATCTCCTCGCGTCCGAGCCCGGCCAGCACATCCCCATAGCCGGCGGCACCGAGCTCATGGTCGCCCTCGGCGCAGGCCGCCTCACCCCAAAATCCCTCATCTCCATCCAGCACCTCCGCGAGCTCCGCTTCATCACCGTCGACGAAACGCACATCCACATCGGCTCCGGCACCACCTTCACCGACATTCGCCGCAACCCCGACATCGCGCGCGACCTCCCACTCCTCATCCAGTCCGCCTCATGGACAGGCTCCATCGCCAACCAGAACCGCGGCACCCTCGGCGGCAACATCTGCAACGCCAGCCCTGCAGCCGACACCCCACCCGCACTCCTCGCCTACAACGCCACTGTCACTCTCGTCAGCATCAACGGCCCCCGCACCCTACCCTACACAGACTTCCACCTCGGCTACAAACGCACAGTCCTGCGCTCCGACGAGCTCCTCCACACCATTACCATCCCGCGAGCCTTCACCGGATACCGCCAGTACATCCGCAAAGTCGGCACACGCAACGCACAAGCAATCTCCAAGATCGCCCTGGCAGCACTCGCCCAACTTGACGACAACACGATCACCGACATCCGCCTCGGTGCAGCCTCCCTAACCGACCGCCCCACCCGCTGCACCGCCACCGAACGCGCACTCATCCATCAACCCATCAACGAAGCTACCATCAAAGCCGCCCGCGGCGCTCTCGCCTCCGAAACCCACACGATCGACGATATCCGTTCCACCGCCCGCTACCGCGCCACCGTCGCCGGCAACCTCCTCGAAGAGTTCCTCCGCTCCCTCACAGTCTGAACACCATGAACCGTCATTGATCTTGGGTACCCCATCTTCAGCGCGGTTTCATGCGCATAAAGTGGACTGCACGTCACCATCCTGTACCCTTGCTTTAGCCATGGCCCGACCCAAGAGCCCCGAAAAACGCGACGCCATCCTCAATGCCGCCGCTGAAGAGATCGCCGACGCCGGCCTCGGCGTCGCCACGGCGCGCATCGCCCGCCGCGCCGGCATCGCCGAAGGGACACTCTTCACCTACTTCCCCACCAAAGACGACCTGCTCAACGCTCTCTACCTCGAACTCAAAAAAGAAGGCTATCTGCATATTGACCAGGGCTTCCCTCTCAAAGGCAGCCTTGAGCAGCGCACACACCACGTCTGGTCCAGCTACATCGCCTGGGTCATCGACTCCCCCGCCAAGCGCCGGACCATGGCCCAGCTCACCGTCTCGGAGGTCATCACCGCCGAAACGCGAGCAGAAGCATCCGCGGGCCGGGTCGAGGTCGAACGTATGCTCTCCGAACTCACCGAGCGCACAACCCTCCGCAACCTCCCCAAAGGCTTCGCCGCCGTCCTCATGCTCTCCATGCAGGAGGCCACTCTGGACTTCATCTCCAAAGCCCCCACCAAAGCCAAAAAACAACAGCTCATCGAAGCTGGCTTCGCCGCCTTTTGGCGCGCCATCCGCTAAACCTCTCAGTACCTCGAACGCCTGACTCTCTCCCAAAGGCGTGTGATCCCGACCGAAGCAGCGCAGCTTTATCGCGATGCACAGCGGAGAGATCCCAGTATTTGCTGCAACAAGATCTGAAGACACAAGCGCACTCTCCCACACCCACTCCTCCACTCCTCTACTCCTTGCTCCTTGCTCCTTGCTCCTTGCTCCTTGCCACCCAAAATAAATGAGCAACCACTCACTCATCCAAGCATCCCATCCTCATAAGGAGAAACACCATGCCTAAAACCTGGCTTATCACCGGAAGCGGCAACGGCCTCGGCCGCGACATCACCGAAGCAGCCCTCGCCGCCGGCGACAACGTCGTAGCCGCCGCTCGCCGCACGCAGGAGCTCGACCCGCTCGTCCAGCAGTACGGCAACCGCATTCACCCCGTCACCCTCGACGTCCGCGACGAGGCCGCCGCCAAGGCCGCCGTGCAGGCCGCGGTCGACACCTACGGACGCCTCGACGTCCTCGTCAACAACGCCGGCTACGGCCAGTTCGCCCCCTTCGAGCAGATGTCCGCCGAAGACTTCAAGGCCGTCATGGACGTCTGCTTCTACGGCGTCGTCTTCACCACCCGCGCTGCGGTCCCCGTCATGCGTAAGCAAAAGAGCGGCCACATCATCCAGATCTCATCCATCGGCGGCCGCCACGCCGTGCCCGGTAATACGCCATACCATGCAGCCAAGTGGGCAGTCGGCGGCTTCAGCGACGCGCTCGCAACCGAAGTCGCTGCGTTCGGGGTCAAGGTCTCCACACTGGAACCCGGCGGCATCCGCACCAACTGGGCCAACCGCGCCGCAGAAAAGCCCATCGCTCTGCTCCCCGAGTACGAGCCCACGGTCGGAGCCATCTTCGAATTCATCCGTACCAGTGGAGGCCGCTTCGAAGGCGACCCGAAGAAGATCGCGGACGTCGTCCTCCGGGTGGCCAACACCGACGAAGCGCCGCTCCGCCTCATCCTCGGCATCGACGCCGAAACCCGCGTCCAGCACGCCGAGCAGGCTCGCGCCGCCGAGGCAGAGAAGTGGCGGCCGGTCACCCACTCCACCGTCTTCGCCGACGCAGTACCCATCGCCGAGCACCTGAACCTCAAGCACTAAGGAAACTCTGATCAACTGCCCTTCGGAGGGAGCAGGGGTCTTCAAACCCCTGAATTCCCGGCAAAAAATTGTCAGACCTTAGCCTCGGAGCGGCTTGTTCAAAGCCTTACGCTCAACTCTCTTCTTGTGGAGGCCACTCCGGCCTCCACAAGAAGCCCCAGCTTAACACCCAAATGCAACAGAGGCAGCGGGATGAATACGCGCGCCGCTGTCGCAGTCAAACTCTCTGAAGAGTCCCTGCGCTCCCGCCTCATCTGACATCGCAATCTCGTAATCCTGATCTAAGACTGCCACTCAGCCTTATCTCTAGAAGCCGATTCCCTATCTTCGGATCAGGGCCTCGTGCCCAACTGATTGGTCTGCACGCCATACGCAATCGGCGTCACCACAGGAGCCGCCGCACCCACCAGTTCGTACAACGCCGGGGTGCCGGTGGAATAGGTCTGAGCGTTGTACCAGACGTTCCCTGAGCCATCGACTGCGACCGAATCCGGATAGATATTAGCTGGCGACACATAGCCATTCGGTCCGGTCAGAAGCGTCCCCTGATGATTCAGTTCAAAGAGCGCACCCACTGGGGCAGTCAGCCAGGCGTTGCCATCTCCATCGATTGCCGTACCTTCACCCTGAGTCGACGTTGTCGTGCGTCTGTCCCCGATAATGTCGAATGGGCTTCCCGCTGCCGGGGCACCAGACGGAGTGGCCTTCTCCATCCCAAAGAAGCCCGGCAACCATACATTGCCACCGGCATCGACCGCCGCGCTAAGTGAACCGTAGCCAGATATGCCGACAAAGTAGGGAGAGCCCGTCTGCTGTACGCCGGCCGGGCTGTAAGCGCTGATGTAGCCGTTGCGATAACTGGTTGCCCACACGTTACCGTTGACGCCTGGCTCCATCGCGACGGAGTAATACCACTCGGCAGGCCCGCAGCCGGGACAGCCATTGTCCGCGCCGATCACCTCGGTCATCAACGAGCCGGTGCTGCCATTCAGATGAAACAGAAAAGTCGTACTGTCGGCCACCCACACATTGCCGCTCGCATCCAGCACGGCGTCCGTAGGGCCGGTCAGGTTGGGAATGCTTGTCGAATCGATTCGCAACAGACCGGAAGACTGCGCAATGCCAAACTTTACGACCGCCCCCGGGATCGGCGCAGGAGCTCCGACGGAACCGTAATCCTCACTGACATACGGGTTGCTGTCCGTGATCCAGACGTTCGAAGACGTGGCATCCACCGCAATACTGACTGGAGTGCTAAGCGTATACGGTGTCGGTAGAAACCCTGTAGCCGAAGCAGGCACACCCAACGGATTGAACTCGAATATCGGCGTGGAAGCACCACAAGCACCCGATTGTGAAAGTGCGGATTGCGGGCAGACTGGTGAGACCGCCCAGATATTGCCTGATCCATCCACAGCCAG
The DNA here is from genome assembly GCA_903970395.1 of Acidobacteriaceae bacterium. Classification (GTDB taxonomy): domain Bacteria; phylum Acidobacteriota; class Terriglobia; order Terriglobales; family Acidobacteriaceae; genus Granulicella. Next base: position 5,342 of record CAJCIM010000043.1, on the reverse strand, counting down.
GCTGTCCGGTTGCAACTCGTAGGTTCCCGGATACGCACTGTTGAACGCCAACAGGATCGTAAAGTCGTTCGGAGCCGTCCCCAACACCGGCTGAAACGGCGCAGAGGATCCCAGCAGCCCAAACAGGCGACTCGCATTCTGTCCTGGATGGTGCGCAATGTTGATCGCCGCCGTCGCTGTCTCCACGGGCTGCGTCCCGGTCGCCGTCCCGTCCGATGTCGCCAGCGCAAAGAGCGCAGAGCATCCGATGGAAGCTCCTCCTGTGCTCGAGTCCACACTGTTCACGCACGAAGCAAGAATGTCGGCCAGCGTGTCGATCTCGCTCTGCGGCACTGTACCGTTGCCGCCCGGCGTCGTCGCCAGTGGGTCGCCCGATGCCAGATCCACCAGGTTTGTCGCGTTCGCAAACGCATTGGCGATGCCCGTCTGCGCCAGCGCGGTTCCGCTCGAAGACACGTGCAGCGCATCCGTCGCATAGCCTGCAAGCGCATACGCCGCCGCAATCGTCGACGCCTCATTGACCGCAATCTTGGGCGTGTTCGTTAGCGTACCGGAGGCAGGACAACTGCCCAGAGCCGCCATCAGCCCAATCGCCAAGTTCGTCCCGGCACCAGGATTGCCGCCCAGCGCGTACAGGTACACCTGCGTGCCTGGCGTGCAGCTATAGTCACCTGATAGCGAAAAGCTTCCCCCGGCCCCCGTCGGCACATAGGCCCCAATTGAGTCCGAGTACCCTGTCGAAGTGGCGTTCAGCAGTGAAACCGACGCCCCGCCATAGCCATTCGTCCCCGCTGCAAGAAGGTAGAGGTGCGCTCCCTGGATCGGCTGTTGACCGCCGTACACCGAACCGTGCAAGCCGCTGCCCCCCGCGCTCTGTGGCATCGATATTGACTCGACGCCACACCCTGTCAAAAGCGACATACCCAGAACAGAAACAGCTGCAAGCCAACGCTCAACACAAGGCATGGAGGACACTCAACAGAAAGTAGGCTCGCAAATTGGATGCGGCAGAATGTGAAAGATACATCATCGTACCCCGACACACGAGGCGCGGCAGTCTCTGTTCACCGAAAAATCATCGAACACGTATCAACTCGGGAATCGGCGAGTTGCGGCCACAGAATAGGATGATCAGCCTCCAAAACCCGGGTCGCGACCAACCGCCCTATTGACACGCCCGACAGAATGGAAACAGTAGCAAGGACGCGCGCAATCCGAGCCGCTGGCTCCTTTGCGCCCTGCTTAAGCCACTCATCCTGCTCTCCGACAAACCGTAAGTTACCTACGCGTACCAAAGGTGATACACAGCTAACTCCAATCGAATGCGGATCTTGCCTCGAAAATCAGGGGAGAGTCCGGCGCTCCACCAGCCGCCGAGCACGCTCCACATCGGCCTCGGTATCCACATCCAGTGCCAGCGCTTCGTCCTCCACGAAAGACGCCTCGCGCAGCAGCTCCCGAGCCCCAGCATCGCCGGTCAAACCGAGCAGCGCCTCAAAACTGGCCGCCGGAAAGTAAGCCGGCACACCCGTCCGTCCGGCATACCGAGAGCCGGTCACCCGCCCCGGCTCAGCCCGCAGCGACCGCAGATGCTCCGCTCGCACCCCAGGCTGATCGCAGGCCATCACCACCACCCCGGCAGCCCGCAGCATCTGCGCGACCTTAACACCGCGCCGAATCGAAGCCGCCATCCCCTCAGCCGCGCCTTCATTCACGACGATCAGGCACCCACGCTGCTGCAGACTGTAGCCAAAATCTCCCTCAGGATTCACCACCACAATCACGGGAGACAGTTCAGCCTCCATAGCGACTCTGACAGCCCGCTCCACCAGCGTCTCGCCGTCGATGACCACGTTTTGCTTCGGCCGCCCCAGCCGCCGCGACGCCCCCGCGGCCAGCACTACCGCCGCAGTACCGCTCACAGCGCGCACTGCGCCTCAAGAAACCGCGAAGCGCCACCCTTCGCAATCTGCTCCGCGACGGTCTCCGGCGTCATCCGCTGCGAGTGCCCAAGTTTGCCTTGGCAACACGCCTGGATCTCCGCGATCGTCGCCAGCGCAATCGCCTCCGCGCCATCACCGCCCAGGTCCAACCCGACCGGCGCAAAGACGTGCTCGCACACCTCCGCTACTTCCCACCCGAGGAGCGCAGCCGCCTCACTCAGCAGCAGCGCACTGCGATGACGTGCGCCCAGCAGCCCCAGATACCGCGGCCGCTGCGGCAACACCGCCGTCAGCCACGCGCGGTCTTGCTCATAGCTGTGCGTCATCAGCACCACCGCATCGCGCGGCTGTATCTCAATGCCCGCCAGCGTCGACGCAGCCACCACTCGCTCGGCCTCAGGAAACCGCTCCGGCCGCGCCCACTGCTCGCGTCCGTCCAGCACCGTGATGCTCCAACCCAGCTGCGCTGCGAGACTGACCATCGGCTGCGCATCGTTGCCCGCACCAAACAGCAGCAACCTCTGCGGTGGCTCCAGCCACTCGCGAAACACCCCCTCGTCCCGCTTCGCCAGGTCGCCAATCTGCCCGAAGACGTTACCTCCAGCCGCATCGAGCACCGCTCGATGCAACGGCAGCCCAGCCTGCGGCAGCACCGTAACCACCTCGCGCGTCTCGCCGCGCAGACTCGCCTCCATCGCCGACATCAGCGCCGCGAACTCCGGCGTATCCGCAGGCTCCAGCAGCAGATATAACGTGCCCCCGCAGCCGAGCCCGTAAGGCATCTCTTCGGTATCGTCGAACAGGGTGGAGAACCGCTCCACCACCGCGCCCGACCGCACCTTCCACGCCGCGCGCCGCAGCACCTCGGCCTCCAGACAGCCACCCGAGATCCCGCCCACATACTCTCCCTTGGCGCAGACCAGCATCCGCGCTCCCACGCGCCGGTAACTGGAGCCCTCCACGCGCACTAAAGTCACCAGCGCCTGCGCACCGCCCTGCCGCCATCGCTCCAGTAACCTGCGCCGCTCCTGCATCCAACCCCTCTTCCTTAAGACTACCGCCGTTGCCCAAAAGTTAACAGACAAACGAGTACCTTGGTAAGCCCGCGCCACAAACCAACACGCATCAATTCGGACCTCCAAATCAGCGATGCACATCCCCACGAAATGCAAGAGTTACCGCGAATCTACCTGCACTTCCAGCGATGACGCTGCCCATCTCTCCGTCTCGTTTCAGGAACTCATCGATAGCCACACAGCTTCCCGTTACTAAAAAACCCTTTGCGAATCAGACAAATCCGTTAGAGTATTGCCAGACAGCTAGTAATATCGAGCTTAGTTACCATTAGTGCATTTTTTGGAGGAATCAGTCTCATGCGTCTCCTCAGCCGGCGAACCCGCCTTGCTATCACCCTTCTAGGCCTGAACGTCGCATTGGCTACCACCTGTTTCGCCCAGGCCAAGCCAATGGTTACGGAGCGCTTCGACTCCGGCATTGATATATATGGAGGTTACGGCCTTTTTCAGCCGCTGAACTCCTATGTCAACGGCTACCAGTACCACGCCATCTACAATCCCAACGCCACAGCCAGCTTCGCGGACTACATCACCCAGAGCTTTGGTGTGCAGGTCGAGGGCAGCTACTTTACGGGCAACAACAACGAGAACAACCAGTACGGCCCATGCTCGGCTAACCTCTGCAATCAGCGCATTTACACCGCCGAGGGCGGTGCCATCTACCGCTTCTCCGCAGGCCCGTTCATTCCCTTCGTCCATGTGCTGGGCGGCGGTGTCCGTATGAACGGCCCCGAATTCCAACCCCTGCACTGGGGTCCTGGCGCCACCTTTGGCGCTGGCGTCGACTACGTTCTGCCCTTCTGGGGCCGTCACCTCGCCATCCGACCCGCGCAGGTTGACTATCAGTACGCCCACATCAACTACGGCCCTGCCGGCATCGCTCCGGGAACCGCCCTGCCTAACTCCACCGGCGGCACCGCCAGCATCAACGCCGTCAAGGTCTCCGCCGGCCTGGTCTTCCATCTCCGCGAGGCCAAGGAAGAGACTGTCCCGCTCATCTACGGTTGCTCTTCCACCCCAACCGACGTCTTCCCCGGCGAGATCGTCACCGTCACCGGCAGCACGGTCGGCCTCAAGAGCAAGCGTACGCCGGACTACAGTTGGGCCACCAAGGGTGGCGTCATCACTCCCAACGGAGCGTCGGCCACCATCGATACCGCCGGTCTCGAAGCCGGTCAGTACGACGTCATCGGCAAGATCTCCGTCGGCCCGCGTCCCGGCGAAACAGCCTACTGCTCGGCTCCGTTCAACGTGAAGGCCTACACTGCTCCCACCATCGCCTGCACGGGTTCGGCCACCACGGCTGAGGCTGGCACTACACTTGAGGTCGATTGCACCGGTCGCAGCGAGCAGAACCTGCCGCTCACCTACACCTTCGCCACCACCGCCGGTCAGCTCGCCGTCAGCAATAACACGGCAATGCTCTCAACCGCAGGCCTGCCGCCGGGCGACATCACCGTCACCGGCACGGTGCACGATAACAAGGGCAAGTCGGCTTCGTCCACTGTGGTCTTCGTGATCACGGCTCCCCCTCCGCCGCCGGTCTCGCCGGTCACCCCGCTCTGCGTGCTCAACTTCACACGCGACGTTCGCCGTCCGGGCCGCGTCGACAATGAAGCCAAGGCCTGCCTCGACGACATCGCTCTGGCCCTCAACCGCCAGTCCGATGCCAAGCTGGTCATCGTCGGCAACTCCGATCCTGATGAGAAGCCGGAGGTCGCTGCCGAACGCGCCATGAACGCTCGTCAGTACCTCACCGACGAGAAGAGCATCGACGCGTCGCGGGTCAGTGTCCGCGTCGGCGAGACCTCGGGCCGCACCGCCAAGAGCTTCCTGGTTCCTTCAGGCGCAACCTTCGCCGAGCCGAACACGCAGCGCTTCGATGAGAGGCGGATCGTGCGTCACGGCCAGGCCTATGGCAAGCCGCGCAAGCCGGGTTCAGCTCCAGTGCATAAGAAGGCACCGGCTAAGAAGCCTGCAACAGCAGTTCCGGCGGCCAAGTAACCCATCGGCACTCTAACCCTGCGGGCCGTATGCGATCGGAAACACTCGATCGTATACGGCCCGCAGCCATTTGAGCCGGCTGTGAACTTCGCCTCGGCCATGCACCATAACTTCTGGTAAACTAAGATTCGTTGGTCAGTGGATCGTACGGCTCAAGCAACTTCCCGGAGCCAGAAGTTTCCCCTACAAAAGGCCGGCACCGCCTGCACCATCCCTCCGATGGCGCAAAGGTTCGGGGCGTAGCGCAGTCTGGTAGCGCACCTGCTTCGGGAGCAGGGGGTCGGAGGTTCGAATCCTCTCGCCCCGACCATCTTCCTCT
>CAJCIM010000042.1 GCA_903970395.1 Acidobacteriaceae bacterium | reverse complement strand
GAGGCCTGTGCGATGCATTCGATTTCGACCAGGGAGTCCTTGGGGAGGGCGGCTACCTGGATGGTGGAGCGGGCGGGTGGGACCGTGCCTTTGGGGGCGAAGTAGGTGGCGTAGACGGCGTTCATGGCGGCGAAGTCTCCCATGGACTTGAGGAAGACGGTGGTCTTGAGGACATGGGCGAAGTCGAGGCCGGCGGCAGTGAGGACAGCCTTGAGGTTCTCGCAGACGCGGGTGGTCTGGGCGGTGATGTCGCCTTCGATGAGGTTGCCGGTGGCGGGGTCGATGGGAATCTGGCCGGAGGTGTAGAGGGTGTGGCCGATGCGGATGGCCTGTGAGTAAGGGCCGATGGCGGCGGGTGCGTCGGGGGTGGCGATGGGGGTCTTGGAGGAGCTCATAGAGCGATTGTCTGTCAGTGGGCGGGGTGAGGCAAGTTGGGCATCCATCATCCCACCTTAGCGACGATGAAGCCGTCGCGAAGATGGGGCACCCGGCACCCTGCGAACGCAGATCCGGTCCGTGGTTGAGGTCGAGACATTCCCGGAGTTGTTTGCGGTAGCGGCGGCTTAGGCGTCGATCAACCAGAGGGGACACTTTCAGGGTGGGTTGATGGGTGTCGAGGTCCATGTGAAAGACACGAGACGATTTAAAGGCGGGTGGGCGTTCTTCGGCTTCGACGATATGGTGAAGACGGCCAAGATGACTCCGAAGACGGACGCCTGCTATAGCTGCCACCAGTCGCATGGCGCGGTGGATACGACGTTCGTACAGTTTTATCCGACGCTGCTCCCGATTGCGAAGATGAAGCAGACGCTGAGCGCGGAGTACAAGAAGGAGCTGGTGGAGTAGCTCACCAGCTGAGGCGGTAGAGCGTGGTTGCCTGCGCGGGCAGTGTTGCGGGAATTGTGATGTGGCCGTGGTCGACGGTGACTGTGTGCGGAGCGTCGAGAGGTTGAAGCTGGCCGGAAGCTTGTAGCTGTTGATATTGGGCTGGGGTTGGGTGTTGGGGACTGCCCATCGACTTCCAGGCGGTGAAGCTGTTGGAGTGCGTGGCGTCGATGGTGAGGGTTTCGAGTTTGACGTTGTGGATTGAAGCTGGGAAGCCAGTGATGTCCACATCCATGGGCATGGCAGCGGCGTTGGGAAGATCATCGTCCTGGTAGTTCCAGACGAGGATATCTGCGCCGCTGTGCGTGTTTGTTGCGATGGCGTCGATCTCGGGTTTGGGTGCGCCGGTGTGGAGGAGATCGTCGAGTGAGGTTGCGGCGGTGCTGGTTGCGACGACGCGGTCGCCGGAGAGTTGGCCGGCCATGCGGAAGACGTTGAGGACGGGTTTGTCGACGCCGTTGGTGGCGAGGGTGCGGAAGCCTTCGAAGTAGTCGCGGTCTTCGAACTCGAAGGACCAGCTGACCATGCCAAGGAGGTTGACGTTGTACCTGTCCTGCAACTGGAAGAGACCTTTGATGACGGCGGCTGTGTAGGCGGCGTAGAGCGGGCCGTTGCGGTAGCCGTTGGCGGGGTTCTCTTTGGCGGAGCAGGCGGCGCAGCCTTCGGGGTCGGCTTCGGAGAGGATGATGGGGAGCTGTTGGAACTGCGGGTAAGAGGCGATGAGCGCGAAGCCTCGGTCGGCGTCGGTGAGCTCTTTGCTGAGGCCCATGCGGACGTGGGTTGAGTCTGCGCTGTCGTGAATCAGCGTGGGTGAGCCCTTGGCGTGAAAGGTGATGAAGTCGAGCGGGATGGGCTGGCCGTTGGCGGCGCTCTTGTCGTTGGCGATGTGCTTGAGGAACGCGTCTAGGTAGTTGGCGGCTTTTTTGTCGCGGGGGCTGGTGGTGGCCGGGCCACCGACGCGGGCGGTGGGCAGCGCGGAGCGGACTCCGGCGACGGCGTAGTCGTAGAGCTTGAGGTACTCGGCTTCGGTGCCGTGCCAGTAGGGGATGTTGGGCTCGTTCCAGACTTCGAAGTACCAGGTGGCTACGCGGTCGCGACCGTAGCGGGTGACGAGGTGCGCGACGAGGGCGCGGCATAGCTCGCCCCAGGCGGCGTAGTCCTTTGGCGGGCTTTGCACGGAGCCTTCGATGGTGTGCGGGTAGGCGAGGTAGTAGGGGTTGGTGCCGGAGGCGAGGGCTTCGGGCATGAAGCCGAGCTCGACCATGGGACGGACTCCGGCGGCGAGCCAGGTGTCGAAGGTATGGTCGATGATCTTGAAGTCGTAGACGGGATGGCCCTGTGCGTCGAGGGTGTAGATGTTGGTGGAGCTCCACTTGAGCGCGGGTTTGCCGTCGCCAGTGGTGAAGAGATGGTGGGCACGGATGTAGACGGGGAGCTGGCTGGTCTTGCCGAGCTCGGTGAGGAGCTGGCGGCCGTGCGGGGTGGTGGTGTAGTTGAGCTCGTCGTAGCCGTACCAGTTGGTGATGGGCTTCCACGGGCCTACGGAGTGGGAGAGGTCGACGTGGATGGTGGCGGGCTGCTGCGCGATGGAGAGGGTGGCAAGCGTGGCGAGAGCCAGAGCGGCGAGACGAGGGAGGAGAGCCATGGATAGCCATGATACGAGAGCGGCCGTTGCGCTTGTCGTGCAGCGATGATGGATGCCACGTGAATTGCAGGAAACTTTGCGGACAGGCGCGCCGTTCGATGCTGCAAGCGGCTAGTATTCTCTTCGAGCCGGTAGACGAGGCGAGTGCCCGGTGAATGATTAGCAGATACACCGACAAGGAGAACGACCATGGGATTACTGGATTCGATTGAGGGTATGGCCGAGCAGGCGATGGCCAGCCAGGGCGGCGCGAATGCGCAGGTCGCGACAGGGTTGATGCAGACGCTGCAGGAGCATCCTGAAGGCGTGCAGGGGCTGTTGAATGGACTACAGCAGAGCGGCCTTGGGGCACATGCAGAGCAGTGGGCGAGCGGCGCGCTGACATCGGCTACGCCGGAGCAGATCCAGGCGGGGCTAGGCAGCAATGGAATGCTGGAGGCCGTTGCTGCGAAGGCCGGGCTGTCGCCTGAGATGACGCAGGCTGCGCTGACGACCGTGCTGCCGATGGTGCTGGCACATGTGGCTCCGAACGGACAGGCCGCACAGCCGGGCGATCTGGGAAGCCTTGCTGGATCGTTGCTGCAGAAGTTTCTGTAGCTGGCGAGGAATCAAAAGGAAGGGCAAGGAGCGAGTGGTCGACGTTGCTTGCCCTTATCTATGTCTAAGAGCTTTGTCTGTGAGGACTGAGAAGCTGTCCAAAGACTGCAAGTGTTCGGCTGAGGACAGGAGAACAAGCAATGTCAACAGCAACGGCCAGAATGCAGGGATCTCTTCAATGCGCCACGCGAAAAGCCGCGCAGCTCCGGTCGAAGTGACCGATGTTGGTAGTTATTGGACAGGTTGCCTAACGTTCGTTGCAGTATCGAGCGGCTTTCGACCTACGGTGTCATGTCAGCTCATCGCAACGTGTGCGATGAATGGGCAGACTCTCACTCCGTTGGACATCTCAGTTGATCCAGGTGACGCGTTGCGATGTCTCTTCGAAGGTAGAAGCCCCATTTGTCCGACATCCCGGCATCAGAGTCCGGCACGTAGCAGTAGGCATACTCCCCTGTTATTTTGCTATTGGATAAGAGATAGGGAGCATGGGTCAGGGAGTTCGCTCTTGTGTCCGGGCGAGTGGGGTCGATTGGACCGCCTGGAACGATCGCTTGCGGATTCCACTTGTCCAGGGTTTTGCTGACGTCCCATTTGTTGTGCCCAGGCATTCCTCCGGGCCTGGCTTTTAGCGCCGCGATTGATTCATCCGCCAGCCCATTGAAGTCGGCGATTTCGAATTGAGGCAGATCGTAGCTCACGCCGAGAACAAAGAATCCGATGGAGCCGTCCGAAGGCGCCAGGTTGCTGGCAATCCATTGCGCGATGAAAAACTGTTGCGCGGTCGTTGACTCATAGAAAGAATTCTGCGAGATGACAGCGTTTTTGTGGCGTTGCGCGATGAGAGAAGCCACGCTTCCGATGACGACTACCGCCATGAAGGCCAGGAGCGCGCGAAATCCCGCCGTTGCGTATGGAGAGGACGAAGCGGGAGGTAGACGTCTGTAGATGGGGTCGATGTCCACCAGCTCTTTCAGCCGATGTTTGGAAGAGGCGAACAGCGGGGGGGATGAAACGGCGATCAGGACGGCCAGCCCACATACTGGCGACCAAATCATCCGCGCACCGCTGAGATAGTCACTGTTATACAGAGCGATGGCCGCTGTAACCAGGCAGCAACTGATAACAATGAGGCCTTTTGCCCCAGGCATCGTGCGCGAGAATGCGAAGTAGAAGACGGTCAACATCACCAGGAGCGTCAGAGCGCTGTAGGAGAGGATTCCATTCGCAACGATGTATTTGAGGATGTAGCCAAGAGAGGGTGCGGCGCCGAACTTGAGTCTCGCGGTCGTCGGAGTGAGATGGCCAAACTGGTGGAGATTAAGGGCAAACGCTGCACCTGTCGGCAGAATGTACGGGGCTGCTCCGAAGAGGATGAACTGGCGGGTCCTTGAGGACGACAAGAAAAGGACTGCGAGAATTCCAAGCGAGATGATGAGGCCGTCTGGCCGGAACAATGTGCCGAGAACCAGAAGAAAAGACACGGCGAACATTCTGCGAGAGGTCATTCGGGGTTTCAAGGACAAGGCAGTTGCGAATGCCAAGGAGAGTCCCTGGAAAGGGTGATCCCAGCCGTTGAGAGCGAACGTGAGGTTGGTCGAGGTAGACAGGAGCAACAACACGAGAAGCAATGCGTTGGTGGTGGACCTTGAATACCAGACGATGATCGCCGCTGTGCCCGCGACACAAAGGAGGGCCATCAGTGCATAGCAAACAATCGCGACATTCGGTCGAAGCAACTTCAGCAAACCGGCAAACAGATACGGAGCGATATAGGACGTCGATGGCTGAGCTACATCCATCCGGTTGAACGTGGGTATACCTCGCTCACGGAGGATATAGCCGGTTCTGAGGGTGATCATGACGTCGTCGGAGAGGCGAACGGGCGAGGTCAGGAGATGTCGCGGCGTCGCAGGCTGAGACGTGCGTGCAAAGCCATAGATGTCTGGCCAAGACGCGCATGAAACAGTGAAGAGACATGCGAAGGCAAACGTGAGGAGAGCCGCGAGTCTTTTGTCGTTTGCGATGCGAGGGAGGCTCAAGACCGGGCTATTTTCGCTTTTCACAGAATCGCCCCTAGACGTCTGATCGCGAAGACGGCGGTGCCCGGAAGGGGAGCCTGGAGTGCTCGGGTCGGTGTTCGATGGAGGACGAAGGCTGGAGCCGGAGAGGTGCCCTCCATACTTGGGAATGAAGGGAAGAAGGCGATTCTCATAGAAGGACTACCCGATCTGGGCATAGCCCAAATTCCTGACCTATTTCACCTTGCATCCAGAACGCAAGGGGGCATGTCAGAGATCGGTCATAAGGATGTCATCGCATTGTCTTGCTGGCGGAAGACAGAGATTGCTGTGCAGGCGTTGATATGTGCAGCCTGGTGCGAGCGTTTGGGCGATGCGAAAAGGGATCGCAATAAACGACGCAACCCGCAGAGATGCAGATGCAACCAAAGAGACTCAGGCGTAACGCGCGGTGGGTGCGATGCGCAAAATAAGCGCGTAGCACGAGAGTAAGCGCCGCCTGAGAGAGACAGCCCCTGCCGAAGTTTGAATGGCTGGGTGGAACGGGAACGAACGCGATTGTTTCGAGGACGCCCGTGAGCAATCGCGGTTGAACGATGAACTGTGCGAGACAACAGAACGCCAAAATACACACTATGAGGAGCGTTGATCACAATGAGCGCAATGGAGAAGAGATTTGTTTCGAGGAGACAGATGGTAGGCGGTTTGGGTTCAGGGCTCGCGGCGGTCGCGGTGGCTCCAGTGCTGGGACAGACCGCTGGGAGCGCGGGCGGCGCGAGCACTGGGCAGCCACTGCAGAATCCGACGAACAAGTATCCGCGGCCGCCGTTTGCGGGGCAGTCGCAACCGTGGCCGGGGTTGGCGAGCAAGATGGATCCGAGGCCAGACCACGGCGAGACGAGCTATAAAGGTTCGGGCAGGTTACGCGGGCGCAGGGCGCTGATTACGGGCGGCGACAGTGGCATGGGCCGCGCGGCGGCGATTGCTTATGCGCGTGAAGGTGCCGATGTGGCGATCAACTACTACCCGAGCGAGGAACCGGATGCTCGCGAGGTGATCGAGCTGATTCAGGCTGAGGGGCGCAAGGGTGTGGCGATTCCTGGTGATCTGCGCGATGCGGCGTTCTGTAAGGAGCTGGTGCAGCGGGCAGTGGAGCAGATGGGTGGAATCGACATCCTGGTGAGCAACGCGGGGCGGCAGCAGAGCCACGCGTCGATTCTGGATATCTCCGACGAGCAGTTCGACTGGACGATGAAGACGAACATTTATGCGCCGTTCTGGATCATCAAGGCGGCGTTGCCGCATATGAAGCCTGGGTCGGTAATTATTGGCACGACGTCGGAGCAGGCGTACGATCCTTCTCCGGACCTGTACGACTATGCGCAGACGAAGGCGGCGACGATGAAC
>CAJCIM010000041.1 GCA_903970395.1 Acidobacteriaceae bacterium | reverse complement strand
GCTTTACGTGGAGTACCGCTGGGGCAAGGAGGACGCCATCCGCTATGTGAACGGCCTCAAGCCAAAGGTCCAGAACGAGCTTCCCATCATTCCGCCGCGGTTTACGAACGCGGAGCCGACCCAGGACCAATACTTCAAGGGCGCGCTGATGTTGAATACGTTGCGCAGCGTCATCGGCGATGACAAGAAGTGGTTCGCCGATATCCATGACTTCTACCAGCACTTCAAGTATCAGACGATCATGACCGAGGATGTCGTTGCGTGGTGGAACGAGCGGACCGGGTTGCCACTGACGCCTTTCTTCGACGAGTATCTGCGGCACAAGGATATTCCCGCGCTGGAGCTGCGCGGCGGAGCAAAGCCGGGCGAGGTTGAGTATCGCTGGAAGGCCGATGAGGCGGGGTTTGCTATGCCGATTGAGGTCGGCGATTCGCAACACTGGACCAAGGTGACGCCGGTGACGACGGATTGGAAGTCGATGCCGTGGGCTGGCAGTCTAGCGGACTTCAAGGTCGCAACCGATCTCTACTACGTGAATGTGGTGAAGGAGTAGCCATGCGAAAGATACTGTTCAGCGGAGTGCTGGCCTTGTGCCTCGGGTTCGCGGGCTGCGATTACCACACGGTTGGGTCAGCGACGCACATCCCGGCGGATGTGCAGACGCTTGCCGTGCCGATCTTCCAGTCGCGCGTGCAGGCGTTCAACACGGAGACGGCGTTCACAGAGGCCGTGGTGCGTGAGCTGAACACGCGCACACGCTATCGCGTGCTCACGCAGAACAGCGCCAACGCGGATGCAACGCTGAAGGGAACGATTGTGACGCAGACCGTTACGCCGCTGACCTATGACCCTAACAGCGGCCAGACCTCGAGTTATCTGGTCAGTATCACTGCGCATGTGGATCTGGTCGCTCACGATGGAACGGTGCTGTATCACAACGACACCATGGCCTGGCATGAGCAGTACCAGTCCACGCAGGACCTCTCCGGCTTTGTGCAGGAGGACGGTGCCGCGATGCGGCGCGTGGCCAGCGAGTTCTCCAAGGCGCTGGTTAGCGATATGCTGGAGAGCTTCCAATGAGCGCGGCACTCAAGAGCTTTGCTGCTGCCGAGCGCTTTCTCGCGGAGGTGAGAGGCGATGCGCGCAGGCCCGGCTACGTCCTGCTCGGCAACGAGGCTTTTCTCTACGAGATCTGCCGTAAGGGTGTGCTCAAGGCGCTTGTACCCGACGATCTGCGCGAGTTCTGCCTATACGATCTTGATCTTGCGAGCACAACGATCTTCGATGCGCTGGACCTCGCGCAGACGCCGTCGCTGATGTCGCCGTTCCAGGTGATCTTCATCCGCAACGTTAAGCTGCTCTATGGCCGCGGCCAGAAGAAGGACGAATTTGCCGCGCTGGACGCGTACTTTCGCAGCCCCAATCCGCAGGCGTTGCTGATCTTCGTCGCCGACCACATCGCACTGCCGCAGGACCTTCGCCGCATGGAGATGACCGACAAGGAACGCGTGGAGAAGATCCGCGAGACGCTTGGCGAAGCGTGTGGCATCGTCGAGCTGCAGCACGTCAACGAAGAGGACGCGATCAAGTGGGTGCTGAGCGAGTCGCAGGCGAAGGGTGTCACCTTCACGGATGACGCCGCCCGCGAGCTGGTGGATGCTCTCGGCGCGGACATGCTCACCATCGCCAGCGAGTTGGAGAAGCTGCTGCTCTACGCAGGGGCCATGCAGCGCAACACGGTGGAGCTGACCGATGTGGAGACGATGGTGTCGGCTGCAAAGCAGCGCAACCTTTATGAACTGACCGATGCGATCAGCCAGAAGGACGCTCCGCGCGCACTGGCGCTGTTGCATGGGTTGTTGAACTCGTCCGATGCCGGCGAAGATGCGGCGATTGGGCACGTCTTCATGCTGGCGAAGACCTATAGGCAGATGCTGGTGCTGAATGAGAAGCAGGTGAAGGACTCGCGTGCGATCTGGCAGGTGCTTTGGCCGGGCTTCCGTGTGGCGCCGTTTGCGGCAGACGCGTTGATCGCACAGGCGCGCCGTTATCGCGACCGCGGCGACCTCACTCGGGGCCTGCGCGCCATCGCCAAGGCTGACCTTGAGCTGCGTTCGAGCCCACCGGACAAGCGGCTTGTGCTGGAGCGGCTGGTGATGCGCCTCGCAGGCAAGTCGGCCGCAGCTGAGTTCGAAGCCGCATCTTGATCGCAGTTGAGGAGGCTCTGAACAAGTCCCTCCGGGGCTGAAGCCCGACCAACTCTTCGCTGAAAATTCGGGGAGCTAAAGATCCCTGCTCCCTTCCACAGGCACTTAATCAGAGTCTCTTCAGTGGCTGTTGAGTACCCGCCGTTTGCCCATCACGGCAGGTGATGCGCTCGTGGGCACCGTGTTGGGATCGTTTGCTTGTGAGGGGTCGGGCAGCGCAATCGTGACGCCAGAGGTTGTGACAAAGGCACTCAGTGAGGGCACTGTGACCTCGACGCTATGCCCCCCTGGTGTGCTGTCATCCGGCCGTGGAAACTCCAGGATGTAGCGGCCACGCACCATGGCAAGAATGCGTTGCAGACTCTCCAGCAGCTTCTTTTTCTGAGTCGCCAGTGCGACACCCCCGGTCAATTCACATAGCTGCAGGTAGCGATCTTCACCAAGGCGAGAGGCAGAGTAGACGCCGGTGTCGCCCACAGGCGGAAGTGAGAATCCACGATCAGCCTGCAGTCGCATCAGCTCGCGCACACCGAAGATGGCGATGCTCTTCAGGTCCGCATACTCTCTCAATTCGTTCCACGTCGTCGAGCTTTTCCGGTCATCACCGTTGGAGACGATGAGCAACACTCTGCGCCCGGGAAGGGAGCCCAACGATCTCAGCACCATGGCTGTGGTATCCCAAAGATGAAGAGACTTGGCACAAGAGCGTCCCTGTTCATGGAGCGTAGGCGCCTTCAGACCTCGCTCAATGGCCCGCTCCACCTCGTCAGGCGTCGCTTGCAGAGACAGGCCTGAGCGGATGAGCTTGCAGTCAACGGAGAAGATAGAGACGGTGTCCTGCAGATTCAGCGAGCGCGCGGCCAACTGGGCCATGACAGGGGCGATGTGGCTCATCAGTGGGGCGTTGCTGTCGCTCGCATCCAGCAGAATGGCGAGCGAGATCGGTTCATCCCCCTCAATGTGCATTTTTACGGGGTTAAATACGCGTCCGGAGTCGAGACTGATGAAGATGTGGTCTCTGGTAAGCGGATCTACCGGTTGGAATTCGCTGCTCAGAATCAGCGTCGGCACCTGCACCAAGTTGGCGTAGACGTGCAGAACGTACGGCTTTGAGGTGTCTGGTGCGGCTGCGTCCTGTTGCGCCAGCGTGCACGGTGGTGTCAACGCTCCCGCCATCGTCGCCGCAGCCAGTCACGCGATTCGCATGCAGATGAGTATGCCAGAAATGAAGCGATACAATTTCTAAAGCTAGTGTGGAGGGTTCATGAAGGGTATTGCGTGTCGCGTGTTGGCGGCTTGGGTGTTGGTGTGTGCGGGGGTGAGTGGTGCGATGGCGCAACAGGCGAACCCCATGGCCGAGTTCTTCAAGACACACTACGAAAAGCACGAGTACCGCATCCCCATGCGCGACGGCGTCAAGCTCTACACGCAGGTCTACACACCCATCGCTGCGCAGGTTGAGGACAAGGGGCCGTATCCGTTCCTAATGACGCGCACGCCCTACAGCTGCGGCAGCTACGACAATGACACCGTGCAGCCGCGCGTCACCGGCAATATGACGATGCTCAAGAGCGGCTACATCCTCGTCTGCCAGGACGTGCGCGGCCGCTGGGAGAGCGAAGGCAGCTGGGTGGAGATGACTCCGCCGAAGGATGGCAAGGGAATCGACGAGTCCACTGATACGTATGACACGGTGGATTGGCTGCTGAAGAACGTAGCCGCTAACAACGGCAACGTGGGCATCCTTGGGATCAGCTATCCGGGTTTCTACACTGCGGCCAGCATCATCAACGGCCATCCTGCGATCAAGGCAGCCAGCCCGCAGGCGCCGATGATCAACCTTCTCGACGGCGACGATAGCTACCATGGCGGCGCGTTCATGCTCGGTGCGAACCACTCGTTCTACGCATCGTTCTTCCAGCCACAGAAGAACCCGCTCAAGGTCGAGCCAAAGATCAACTTCGACTTCTTCACCAAGAACGCGTACGAGTACTACCTGAAGATGGGCACGCTCGCGCACCTCGACTCGCCCGAGGGCGGCACCAACCCGCTCTATCACGACCAGACTATCAATAACACGTACGACGGCTACTGGGTCGCCCGCAATATGGAGCAGCATATGATCGGCGTGAAGGCCGCCGTGATGTTCGTCGGTGGCTGGTTTGACGCTGAAGACCTCGCCGGCCCGGTGAAGGGCTTTCATGCGGTGGCGAAGCTCAGTCCCGACGCTGCGGCTGACACGATCGTCGAAGGCCCGTGGGTGCACGGCGGCTGGTCGCGTGGCACGGGTGCGTCGCTTGGTGATATCCAGTTCGGATCAGATACTTCGGTCTTCTATCAGAAGAACATGGAGGCTCCGTTCTTTGCGCACTACCTGAAGGGCGCAGGCTGGACGCCGCTGCCTAAGGCTTACACCTTCGAGACCGGCAGCGACGTTTGGAAGAAGTACGACGCGTGGCCCCCTAAGCAGGCTGTGACGAAGACGATCTACTTCCAGCCGCACGGTGGCTTATCGTGGAGCGCGCCCACGGAGAAGGCCAGCAAGGACGAGTATGTCAGCGACCCCGCTCATCCTGTACCGTACGTTGGCTACGTGACGGAGGCGGACCCGCCGCAGCGCTACATGGATGACGATCAGCGCTTCGCAACGACGCGCCCGGACGTGCTGGTCTATGAGACCGAGCCGCTCACCGAGGACGTCACCGTCGTCGGCCCGGTGAAGCCGCGACTGCGTATCGCATCCACTGGCACGGACGCGGACTTCGACGTGAAGCTGATTGATGTCTTCCCGGAGGACTTCAAGTACCCCGGTGCCGAGGCCGATCAAGGCAAGCGCGTCACCGCCGCGCCGCCTGTGATGATGGGCGGTTACCAGATGCTGGTGCGCGGAGAACCCTTCCGGGCCAAGTTCCGCAACTCACTTGCAAACCCTGAGCCTCTGGCGCCGGGCAAGCTTACCAGCGTGGACTACTCCATGCAGGACGTGAACCATACCTTCCTCAAGGGCCACCGCATCATGGTTCAGGTCGCAAGTTCGTGGTTCCCACTCACCGACCGCAATCCGCAGGTCTTCATGGATATCGCGAAGGCAAAGCCCGAGGACTTCCACAAGGCTACGGAGACCGTCTTCCACCAGGCCGACGCTGCCAGCGGGATTGAGTTGATGGTGATGCCGAAGTAGCTGTCAGCCAATGCGTTTGCGAATCATCGCGGCAAGCTCGGAGCTGTCCCCGGTCGCAAAGCTGAGGCGTGATGCGCCATCGTTTTCCTCGGGTGTAAGCCCCTCCCAGGTGAGCCGATGGTCCACGCTCACAGCGAGGGTGCGGATGAACTCCCGCTGCGCACGTCCATTGCCTTCGCGAAACGGATGCACCGCGTTGATCTCGCCAAGGTAGTGTCCTGCGCGAACCGCAAAGGCATCAGGCGAAAGCCCTCGCAGATGGTTCTCCGCCTTCAACGCGGCGAAGATTGTATCCAGCGCGGGTACGAGAAACTGCGGCGGCGGAAAGCCAAAGGAGTTTGTGCGCGATGTTGTGACTTCGCGAAAGTCGCCTGCCCACGGGAACATATCCTGGAAGATGTACCGGTGGATAGCTCGAAGATGAGCGATGTCAAAGCCGCCAGGGAGCGGAGCGGCGTCGAGTTCGAGGACACGCATGAAAGATAAGCGTGCAATATGTATTTCGAGCAGCGCTGCGTCGATGATGCCCAGTCTGTTGCGAAGTACTCCGTGTTCGTCATCGAAGTGTGCGTCGTACAGGATTCAGGCCATTGTTTAGATTCCGGACAGGGCACGCACAGCGCCGCCAAACTCCTGGAGCGTGATCTCGCCGCCTATGTAGCGTTCCGCGAGCACGAGTACTTCGGGGCCCGGTGAGACACCTTCCGCTAACGTCGTTCCCAGCGCCGACTCCACGGCCCTGCGGCGCTCTTCTCGTTGCACGTTTGATGGGATCGGAAGCGGCTGAACCTGAACGGCCATAGCGTTCTCCTGCCTCCATTTTACTAGTGTGGACTTCGCAAAGGCGCAGTTTCTCGGCGGAAACTCCAGCTCGAACCTACCCCTATCCCGTGCTGGATCACCCGAATGGATGCTCCAAACTCGGGCTCTGAGGTGTGAAGAGCTTCGCACCGTCGGCGGTGATGTGCATGTCATCCTCCAGCCGGATACCGAAGGGCTCGGGATCGTCCGCGAGATAGATTCCGGGCTCGTCGGAGAAGCACATGTTGGCCTGCAGCTTCTGCGTGTTGCCGCGCACCAGGTAGTACCACTCGTGCATGTCCATGCCGATGCCGTGGCCCACGCGGTGCGTAAAGTGCTTGTAGTCCGGGCCAAAGCCGGCGTCGGTGATTACCTTGCGCGCGGCGGCGTCCACGACCTGCATCTCCACGCCGGGCCTAGCCGCCGCCAGCGCTGCCGCCTGTGCCTTGTGCACCACATCGAACACCGTCTTCTGCCGGTCCGTCGGCTTGCCATAGACGAAGCTGCGTGACATGTCGGACTGATAGCCCTGCACGAAGCATCCATCGTCGATCAGCACCATCTGTCCTTCGCGGATGACCTGCGGCGTCGGTGAGCCATGTGGCTGCGCGGAAAACGCAGCAACCTGGCAGGAGGCCTCGCCGCGCACGCCGCAGCGCGCATAGGCCGCGTCAATCAAACCCGTGAACTGGTGGTTCGTCATCCCCGGCGAGCAGGATTCGTAAACCGCCTTGTAGACCGACAGCGTGATGTCGTTCGCCAGCTGCATCAACGCCAGCTCAGCAGACGATTTGATGCTGCGGCACCCGGCAACAATCGGGATACCCGACACGACTTCGCGCGGCGCAACGGCCTTTGCGATGCGGTCCGCGAAGACAAACTGCACCCGCTCATCCATCGCCAGTGGCAGTGACGAGGTCGTCGCGCTCTTCAGCGCCTTGGCGAGCAGGGCGTACGGGTCTTCGTCCTCCTGCCAGTTGTAAATCTTCGTGGACGAGCCACCGGGGATCGTGCCCAGCGCCTCGGTCATGCGGCTTTCCTCAAACGACGGGCAGACGATAAATGGAGCGCCGCTGGCGGGCAGCGTCCATGCAAACAGCCGCTCCGACTGCCCGGCAGGGATGCCGACAAAGTACTGCAGCGATGTGCCGCCGGTAATCGTAAGCGCGCCGATCTTGTGCTCACCCATCAGCGTCCGCGCGCGCTCCAAACGCCGCTGACGCTCCTCTGGGCTGATCGGTACGGCTTCGTGCGAGCGGTTCTTCAGCGCCATCACGGGCGCGGGGATGGCATCGGCTTCAGGAGTCTGGGCAACAGCGCGCAAAGCCAGCGCAGGTGCGGCAGCAGAGGCACTGAGGAGGAGACGGCGTCGTGTCAGCATCTCGTGATTGTAGGACATATCCCGTGCGGTATCCGGGCGGGAATCGGCATGCAGGGATGAAATACTATGACGTGGAAGGCAGGGAACGATGGCAACCGTCACAGTCGAACAGTACGTAACTCAGCACGCGAGCGCAGAGCTTGGCGCGGTCTTCGCGGCCATCGCCACGGCGGCGGTCTCCATCGAACGCGCCATCCGCCTCGCCGGCCTCAGCGACATCTACGGCGCGTACGGCGCGGTCAACGTGCAGGGCGAACAGCAGCAGAAGCTTGATGTATTTGCCAACGACGAACTCATCGCGCAGCTTGGCAAGGTGCCATCCGTCGCCGCGATCGTCAGTGAGGAGGACGACGCGCCGGGTTTCTTCGACCGCGATACAGCGCCCTTCGCCGTGATCTTCGACCCCCTCGACGGCTCCTCCAACATCGACGTCAATGTCAACGTCGGCACTATCTTCTCCATCGCCGCGGTCAGCGGAGACATCACCGCTTCGGTCCTCAAGCCCGGAGCCGCGCAGGTCGCCGCAGGCTACGTCGTCTATGGCCCATCGTGCGTCCTGGTACTCACGTTCGGCAAGGGCGTTGCCGCCTTCACGCTGGACGATGAAGGCGAGTTCATCCTCACCAGCGACAAGATGACCATGCCTGCGCAGGGTCCCTACTACTCCGCTAACGAGGCCAATGCCGCCACGTGGCCCGCTGTCTATCGCGACTACCTCGCGATGCTCGTTGGCAAAAAACTCAACGGGCAGGCCTATAGCGCACGCTACATCGGCTCGCTTGTAGCGGACTTCCACCGCACGCTTCTCAAGGGCGGCGTCTTCCTCTACCCGGCGACGGAGAAACAGCCGCAGGGCAAGCTGCGGCTGCTCTACGAGGCGCGCCCGCTTGCGATGATCGCCGAGCAGGCAGGCGGTGCTGCCGTCAACGGAGCTACGCGCATCCTCGAACTCCCCGCCGAAGGCATCCACGACCGCACTGCGCTCATCGTCGGCAGCAAGGCGGAGGTCGACGCGCTGCAGGGTGCCGTGGCAGGAGCGAAGTAGTGTCAACCGATCGCCTCTACTACAACGCCTCCGCGCTTGATGCGCTAGAGTTCGCTGGAACAGTCACCGACATCCGTCTCGACTCGAAAGACGCGACCAGCCAGCTCTGGCAGCTTTCGCTTGAGCGCACGGCGTTCTACCCCACGGGCGGCGGACAGCCGCATGACCTTGGCACGCTCACTGCGGTCTCGCGCAGTGGAGCTGTGCTCGAAGTCCCCGTCGAGCGCGTTGAGGAAGACGAAACCGGCGAGGTCTGGCACTACGTTCGCAAACCGCTGGTGCAGGGAACCGAGATCACCGGCCGCATCGACGCCGAACGGCGCCTTGACCTCGCACAGCAGCACAGCGGCCAGCACCTGCTCTCGGCTGTCGTTCTGCGCGAGCTATCCGCGTCTACGGTCAGCTTCCACCTCGGCGCGGACAAGGTCACCATTGACCTAGCCATCCCCGCGCTTACGGACGACGACCTTCGTCGCATCGAACTGGCTGTCAACCGCGAGATCTACGCGGATCGCGCGATCCGCCCGCGTTGGGTCGCCCGCGACGAGGCCGAAGCGATGCTCGCCCGCGGCGATCTCCGCAAGCTCCCCGAGCGCGAAGGCCCTATGCGCCTCGTCGAGATCGAAGGCATCGAACACAACGCCTGCGGCGGCACGCACGTCGCCTCCACCGGCGTCATCGGCAGCATCCTTCTGCGTCGCACCGAGAAGGTAAAGCAGGGAACTCGCGTCGAGTTTTGCTGCGGCCTGCGGGCGATTTCAGCCGCTCGCCGCGACTTCGATCTACTTCGCCAGACTGGTGCGTTGCTCAGCGTGGGCGCGCCAGATGTGCCTTCACGCGTGGAAAAGCTGCTGCAGGACGCCAAAGCCTCTGCAAAAGAACTCAAGGCATTGAAGAAGGCCGCCGAACCTGTTCCGGGGATGCACAACCCCGAGCGGTAGGCTGATTAGGTGAGCCTGTACTGCGATGTCGCGCTGCCTGTGCCTCTTGACCGGGCCTTCACCTACGAGCTGGGTGATCTCGAAGCTGAGGTCGGCGCTCGCGTGATGGTGCCCTTCGGCGGTCAGTTGCTGCAAGGAGTCGTCGTCGGAGTACACGATCGCGCACCGGCCGAAGACATCGAAGTAAAAAAAGTTCAGCGCGTGATGGACGAGACCGCGCTTTTGCCCGACGAACTGATGGAGCTGGGCAAGTGGATCGCCTCCTATTACTGCGCGCCGCTCGGCGAGGTGCTGCGCGGCATGATGCCGCTCACCGCCGAGGTCCGCCGACAGTGGACCTACCGCATCGCCGAGCAGGGCCGCAAGGTGCTCTACGAGGGCGCTGCGAAGGGCTCCTCGCGCCGCTCCAAGCTCTCCGTCGAAGACCAGAACCGTGAGTATGCTGTTCTCAACTATCTCGAGTCCGGCGAGCCAGCGAAGATCGCGTCGCTGCGCAGCGCCACCGGGGCGAACAAGGCGTTGCTCGACGCGATGGCGAAGAAACGCTGGCTGCTCCGCGAGCCGCTCGCCGAGGTCCGCGATGCGCGGCGTGTGGAGATGCTCGCCGTGCTTGAAGAAGCATCGCCGCGTTCATCCATGTCCGAAGATCCGGACATGGGGCACCCAGATCGTTCCACCACGAAGCGCCTTCCGAAGCTCAACGACAATCAACTGGCTGTGATGGCGGAGCTGGCCGGTTGCGGCGGCAGGGAACTCGTGCGTGAGCTGCGCAACCGGCTCGGCGCGCGCGGCGTCCCGGACTCGTCGCTCTCTACGCTCGTCAAACGCGGCCTGGTGCGGCTCGAAGAGACCGCGCAGGTCTTCCACGTCACCGGGCTTACGCAGGATGGCAAGAAGTTCGCGCATGAGCACGCGCTGAATGAGGCCCAGACCGAGGCGCTCGCCGTCATCGCCGCTGCGATGGAGAAGGGCGGTTTCCGCCCGCACCTGCTCTACGGCATCACCGGTTCGGGCAAGACGGCTGTCTACGTCGCCGCAATGCAGCGCGCACTGGCAGCAGGCAAATCCGCGCTGCTGCTGGTGCCTGAGATCGGCCTTACACCCGGCACCGCCGCGCAGATGGTTGCGGCCTTCGGCAGCGAGGTCGCGTTGCTGCACTCGCAACTCACGCCGGACGAGCGCGCTGAGCAGTGGCACCGCATTCGCCGTGGCGAGGCGCGCGTCGTCATCGGCACACGCTCGGCTGTCTTCGCGCCCATGCCCGACCTCGGCCTGATCCTTGTCGATGAGGAACACGACAGCAGCTACAAGCAGGAAGAGACGCCGCGCTACCATGGCCGCGACGTTGCGGTGATGCGGGCGAAACTCCTCGGCTGCGCTGTCGTTCTGGGCTCAGCTACGCCATCGCTCGAAAGCTGGAACAACGCCGAACGCGGCCGCTACGCGCTCGTGCAGATGCTTGAGCGAGTGCAGCAGCGCCCGCTGCCGAAGGTCGAGATGATCGACATGCGCGAGGAGTTTCGCGAGACTGGCAAAGAACAGCTCTTCTCGCGCCGCCTCATCGAAGAGACGCAGGCCACGCTCGATCGTGGTGAGCAAGTCATCATCCTCCTCAACCGTCGCGGCTACAGCTTCGTGGTGATGTGCCGTAGCTGCGGCGAGAAGCTGGAGTGTGAAAATTGCGCGGTCTCGCTGACGTATCACAAAGGCGGCGACGAAGACGCGCTCAACGGCGAGGCCCGCGTTGGCCAGCGGCTGGAGTGCCACTACTGCGGCTACCGGCGCACTGTGCCCAAGGCCTGCCCCAAGTGCCAGAGCGAGCACCTCTATTACCTAGGCGCGGGCTCGCAGCAGGGTGAAGAGCGCCTGCAAGAGCTCTTTCCCGGCGCGCGCATCGGCCGCATGGACCGCGACACCGTCCGCACCCGTAGTGACATGGAGCGCCTGCTCGCGCGGCTGCACTCGGGCGAGATCAATCTGCTCGTCGGCACACAGATGATCGCCAAGGGGCACGATATCCACGGCGTTACTCTGGTCGGGGTTGTCGGCGCAGACTTCGCGCTGGGCCTGCCGGACTTTCGCGCCGCCGAACGCGTTTTCCAGCTGCTTACGCAGGTCAGCGGTCGCGCAGGCCGTGGCGAACTGCCGGGAAGAGTCTTAGTCCAGACTTATCAGCCCGACCATTACGTGAACCAGTTTGCCATCACGCATAACTACACCGGCTTCGCCGCGCGGGAGATGTACTTCCGCCGCGCCATGCGTTACCCGCCGCTCAGCGTGCTGGCGAACGTCATTCTGCAGGGCGAGGAACTCGAAGAGGTACTCAGTATTTCTACGAAGATGGGACGCTGGCTGGCGAAGAACAAGCCGGAGGGCGTGCGCGTCCTTGGCCCCGCGCCCGCGCCCAACGCCCGGCTAAAACGCATCTATCGCTACCACATGGTGCTGAAGGCTGACCGACGCGACCAGCTGAGCGCAGCCCTGCGTGCGCTGCTGGCCTGCGTCGATGCCGAGCAGATTCCTCGCCGGGCGGTCATCGTCGATGTCGACCCCGTTCACCTGATGTAGAGGCATGGACAAACTGTTGCCTAAACGCAAAAACGCCCGTCCCAGCGGTTGGAACGGGTCGTCGACTTGATAGGGCAGCAGCTAGTACGCGTTTCAGTCGATCAGGTGAAGGTCTTTACCTGGCTTGAAGCGCACAGCCTTGCCGGGCGTAATGCTTACCTCAGCGCCGGTGCGCGGGTTACGTCCTACCCCGGTCTTACGGGGTTTGACAGTGAAGACGCCGAAGCCTCGCAGCTCGATCCGGTCGCTCTTGGTCAGCGCGCCCTTCATGGCCTCGAAGATAGCGTCTACCGCGGACTCGGCCTTGATGCGAGGGAGTCCCGTGCGTTCGACGACCCGTTGAATAAGATCTTGCTTGATCAATGAGGGAGCCTTCCTTCGGAAAGTAGGAGCTGGAACTTTAAACTGGCGAGGCGTTACCGGCGACCATGTGCGGGCGCTTCGATATGCTCTTGATGGTAGAAAGCGACCTGCCGATTGTCAATCGGTAACCCGGCATTACCGCGATGATAGCACCGGAGTTACCTCTGATTTCCCGCACCCACAGTCGTTTAGGATACGCTCGTATAGCAGAACTCAAGAGGAAAGGACCGCGACACGAGTTCGTGAATCTCTCGTGTGCTGGGGTGCAACCACCGACGATGTCCATCAAAAACGACGCCTGGATACGCAAACAGGCGCAGGAACGCAGGATGATCGAGCCGTTCAGCGAAAAACAGGTGCGCGAAGGCGTCATCTCCTACGGTCTCTCGTCGTACGGATACGACCTGCGGGTGTCCAACGAATTCAAGATCTTTACCAACGTCAACAGCGCCATCATCGATCCAAAGGCCTTCGACGAGAAGTCTTTCGTGTCGGTTGAGGCCGACACGATCATCGTTCCGCCGAACTCTTTCGCCCTGGCGCGTTCGATTGAGTACTTTCGCATCCCGCGCGATGTGCTTACAATTTGCGTGGGCAAGAGTACATATGCCCGTTGCGGGATTATCGTGAATGTGACGCCGTTCGAACCCGAGTGGGAAGGCTACGTCACGCTCGAGATCTCGAACACCACGCCTTTGCCGGCGCGAATCTACGCCAACGAAGGGCTCTGCCAGATACTCTTCTTCCAGGGCGACGAACCCTGCGAGGTGAGCTACGCGGACCGCAAGGGCAAGTACCAGAACCAGCAGGGAATTGTTCTTCCCAAACTGTAGAGCTCATTTCTCCTGAAACTGTAGAGCAGAACGAAAGACAGTGGCAGTCAACTAAGCTCGTACCGACACGAGGAGTGCGACGGTGACGCAAGGCTCAAGAGCGCGCGTTGGGGTGGTTGCGGCAGACCCCCTGCGTTCCATTGGTCTGCTGGCCATATTGGATGAAACCGTAGGTGTGGACGCGGTGCCGCTTGATATGGCGGAAGGTCACGAGGTCCCCGGCCTTGGCGAGTCTGTCCCCGATGCACCGCCGCTCTTCGATGCCCTGCTGCTCGACATTCGCATGCCCCTTGACGTGCTTTCGGAGACGGTTGGCCGCATCCGTCGCGAGCACACCGGCGTCAAGGTGGTTGTGATGGGTGCGCAGATTGACCCCGAGTATGTGCAAGCCGTCATCGGCGCCGGCGCAAAAGGGTATCTCGCCGAGACAGCCACCGAAGGTGAGATCCGCATGGCCATGGACGTCGTCCTCGACGGCTCCATATGGGCGCCACGCAAGGTCCTTGCGCGGCTCATCGATGCAGGCGGCGTCGCCTTCGGCGGCTCGGTTGCCAACGCTGACTCTGTCGTCGGCGTCATGACCCCGCGCGAGCTTGAGGTGCTGCATCTGCTGATGGACGGCCGCACCAATCGCGACATTGCCTCGGCCATGGGCATCGATGAGGTCACCGTAAAAGCGCATCTTGGCCGCATGTTGCGCAAGACTCGCTCTTCCAATCGCGTGGAGCTTACGCTGCGCGCGATCGAGGAACGCAGCAACCGTCTGCAGCCAAGCCGCGCCGGCGCTAGGGCTTGACTCGTTAGCTTGCGGCGGCGGTAAGTGTATGTCTGACTTAGGTCTAGCGTCGAAGGTATACAACCCTCAGTACCCTTGTGAGAACCCTCTCCATGCAGCAGACTAACTCCAGTACAGACCTGGGAGAAGCGGGGTTGTGAGCGGTAACTGTAGACAGTGCCACTTCACAACCCCCATTTTTTTGCTCGTGCAACCCCCCTCTATCCTTTCCCATCACAACATAGGCATGCGATGTCGGCTCTATGTGCCGCCGCTGACTAAAGGTGTGAAAGGTTACACAAATGAAAAAGTTGATCGGACTCCTCGGTGTTATGGCGATCTCTGCCACTTGTTACACTGCGTCCGCTACGGCCCAGGACGCTAAGCTGACGGACCGCCTGGACAATGCAGCTGCCGTGATGGGCGAGATCATGAACACCCCCGACAAGGGTATTCCGCAGTCCATACTCGCGGACGCGCACTGTGTCGTCGTGGTTCCCAGCTATAAGAAGGGCGCGTTTGTTGTAGGCGCTCAATATGGACAGGGTGTAGCGACCTGCCGCACGCCCCATGGCTGGAGCGCTCCAGTCTTCGTGCAGCTTGCAGGTGGTAGCTTTGGCTTCCAGATCGGCGGTCAGGAGACGGACCTCGTACTGCTCGCGATGAACGATCATGGTCTTGAGGACATGCTTCACTCTAAGTTCAAGCTCGGCGGCGATGCTTCCGTTGCAGCCGGGCCTGTTGGCCGCAACGCCGCCGCGGACACCGACATCACCCTGCATGCTGAGTTCCTCACCTACTCACGCGCTCGTGGCATCTTCGCCGGCATTGACCTCAGCGGTGTGGTGCTCTCGCAGAACACCGACGACACCCGCACCGAGTACGGCTCCGACCTGCCCTTCCAGTCGGTGCTGCATGGTGAGGCCCCCGCGCCCGCAAACAGCGTGCGCTTCGTTCACACCGTCGCGAAGTACTTCGTCGTCTCCAAGGACAACCAGTAGTCTCGGGCCTTCCATCAAGGTTGGCAAGGGGGCAGCTTCGGCTGCCCCTTTTGTCGCGGGTATACACAGACTCCTCACCAATTCACACCCTTAACGTCTCAGCTTCAGTAGTCTGTTGTCAGCTGACGAAACAGTTCGAAAGGTAGCAAACAATGAAAAAGTTGATGGCAATTCTCGGCATGGTGGCACTCTCGGCCTCCAGCTTCACCGCTCACGCGCAGGATCCCAAGCTGTCTGATCGCCTTGAGCGCGCCTCTATCGTAATGGACGAGATCATGCAGACGCCGGACAAGGGCGTTCCGCAGTCCATCCTCGCCGGTGCGCACTGCGTTGTCGTGGTTCCCAGCTATAAGAAGGGTGCGTTTGTTGTAGGTGCTCAGTACGGTCAGGGTGTGGCTACCTGCCGCACGCCGCATGGCTGGAGCGCTCCCGTCTTCGTGCAACTCGCCGGCGGCAGCTTCGGCTTCCAGATCGGCGGCCAGGCCACCGACCTCGTTCTTTTGGCGATGAACGAGCACGGCCTGCAGGACATGCTGCACTCCAAGTTCAAGCTAGGTGGCGATGCCTCCGTTGCAGCTGGCCCGGTTGGCCGTAACGCCGCTGCCGACACCGATATCACCCTGCGCGCCGAGTTCCTCACCTACTCCCGCGCTCGTGGCATCTTCGCCGGCATCGACCTCAGCGGCGTAGTGCTGTCGCAGAACAGCGACGACACCCGCATCGAGTATGGCTCCGACGTGCCCTACGAAGGAGTGCTGACAGGTCACGTTCCCGCGCCTGGAAACAGCGTCCACTTCGTCCACACCGTCGCGAAGTACTTCGTCGTCTCCAAGGACAACCAATAGCCGCACACAAGCGGTGTCGGTCTGCGGGGCAGCTTCGGCTGCCCCGTTGGTCATTCTGCGCTGTCATAGCCCACCAGCGTCACCTACATCCACAGTCTCCACGTCTCAACTTGCGTAGACTGGAGCTTGTTGCAAGCGACGAATGACAATTCGGTTCCCACCGCTCGCGAACGGGCGGAGTATCTGGCCCTGCGAGCTATAGTCGCCTTCCTCGGCCTCCTGCCGCGTTCACTCGCCCGCTCCATCGGGGCTGGCATTGGAGTCGTCGCCTATCATCTGCTGGGCCGCCTCCGCTCAACAGGCCGCCGCAACCTCGCTCTTGCCTACCCCGCAACGTCCGCTGCCGAGCGCGAAACCATTCTCCGTGGCGTCTACCGTTCGCTCGGCTGGGAGCTCGCCGAGTTCTGCCAGATGTCCCGCTACATCCCCGAACAGGCCAGCAAGTTCATCCGTTACGAAGGCCTGGAAAACTACCTCGCTGCCCGCGAGAAGGGCAAAGGAGTCCTCGTCCTTACCGGCCATCTCGGCGCTTGGGAGCTCTCCAGCTTCTACCACTCGCTCGTCGGCTACCCCATGTCGCTGGTCATCCGTCGGCTCGACAATCCGCTCGTCGACGCCTTCGTCAACCGCATTCGCTGCCTGCACGGCAACCGCGTCATCCACAAGGACGACTTTGCCCGTGGCCTGCTTACCGCCATGCACAAGGGCGATACCGTCGGTATCCTGATGGACACCAACATGACGCCCCCGCAGGGCGTCTTCGTGCCCTTCTTCGGCACCGAGGCCTGCACCGCGACCGCACTGGCTCGCGTCGCACTCAAGACCGACGCTGCTGTGGTGCCCGGTTTCCTCGTGTGGCACAGGCACGAGAGCCGCTACGTCCTGCACTTCGGCCCGCAGATTGAACTCATCCGCTCTGCCGACTCGCAGGCCGACATCGTCGCCAACACAGCCCTCTTTGCCGCCGTCACCGAGTCGTATATCCGGCAGTATCCTGACCAGTGGCTCTGGGTGCACCGCCGCTGGAAGACCCGCCCCGAAGGCCAGCCGAAGATCTACGGCTAGACAGTCGTTTCTCCTGCGTTCGTCATTTCTTCAGCGGTTCTGGTGTCGGGATACGCGGCAGCATCTCTGGCCGTGTGGCTGCGTTGTACGCAAACCATGCTTCGATCATGGAACTCTGCATCACATCATCCTTCTGCACGCGGTCGTACAGATCCATGTTGGAGTGGTGGGTACGCGAGCCGTACTCCAGCGGGTCCTGCATGAAGCCAACGCCGTCCAGGCCAATCCACGAGAAGCTGGTAGAGTCCGTTCCACCCGGCTGCAACGTTGGTCCAGCGTTC
>CAJCIM010000040.1 GCA_903970395.1 Acidobacteriaceae bacterium | reverse complement strand
AACCGCATGACGGTGCACGACCGCATAGCGGAGACGATTGTGGTGGACGTGCTGCCAGTGGAGCAGGAAGCTACGGTGGGGATTGAAGAGGTACGCGACGAGTTGTAGCGGCTGCCAGGCCACCGCTTTTTCGGTTGGAGTGGCGGGCTGTTCAGAGAGTTCTTTGAGGCTCTTGCCATTGGTTTCCGGGAGAAGGGTTGCGGTGGTGACGAGTCCCAGCAGGCTGACGATGGCTTGGGAGTGAACCGAAGACGCCTGCGGCGATGCGCAGGCCTCTTCGGTTTCACTGTTGCTGCCTAAGAGGCTTCGCGATGTATCAGTGCGTCGGCTTGTGCGGATAGTCCTGCCAGAGGTACTCGAGGGCTTCGGGAAGCGTTTGCTCCTTGACGGCGTGATCGGTGTGACCGGCGTTACGCGCGAAGAGGAACTGGTAGTGATAGCCCTTGGCGACCAGAACTTTTGCCATGTTTTCGTTTGCGAGGACCCAGTCGTGCATGTCATCGCGCATGGCGTTGGGATTGAAGTTGTCGCGGTCGCCGACTTCCATCCAGAGGCGGATTGGCTTGCGCGGGGTGTTGGGGATGAGCGTGCGGTGGAACTCCCATGCGCCGCCGGGAGTGGCCGGGTTAGAGGGCCACTGCTGGTTGACGTAGGTACCGGAGTAAGTGAGGACGCGGTGGTAGAGCTCGGGGTGGTACCAGGCCATGATGAGTGCGCAGGAGCCGCCGGAGCTGCCGCCCATGGTGGCGCGGGCGTCGGGGTTGTGGGTTAGCTTGACGTGATATTCGGATTCGACGCGAGGAAGGATCTCGTGTTCGACGAACTCGGCGTACTTGCCGGACATGGTGTCGTACTCGAGACCGCGCTCGGAGCCTTGTGCGTCGCCGCCGCCGTTCTGGATGGAGATGGCGATCATGGCGGGGACCTTGTGCGCGGCGATGAGGTCGTCGAGTGTGGTGAAGAGGAGCGGGTCGGGGCCGTCGGCGCCGATGATGAAGGGTGCGATGGTGCCGGGCTTGTATTGTGCCGGGATGTAGACGGTGACTTTGCGCGACCATGGCGCGGGATGGCTGGTGGTGACGATGAGCTTTGCGGGATCGCTGGGGTCGGGTGTGCCGAAGGTGTAGGGGTCGCGGGCGATGCCGGGGTAGAACTTGCTGTCGGCGGAGGTGAGGGTGAAGTCGGCGATGGTGCCGTGGGGGATGGCGGGTTGCGCGACTGCGTCAGGCGATGGCGTGTGTGTTGGACCGATGATGAAGTTGCCGTCGGCGGTGGGTGAGGGGAGGGTGCCGTCGGGGAGATCGGTCGCGGTGACGTATCCGGCGGAGTGCGGGTCGCGCGTGGGCATAGCGGGCCGTGCGGGGTGCGTGGCAGTAGCGGGCGATTGCGCCTGTGCAGAGGCGATGAGCGTGGCGGCAAGCGCGAGAGTGAGAGGACGGAGCATGGGGAGGCCCTTTCGTTGTGACGAGACCAGCGTACCGGAACGCGCAGGTGCTGGTCACCTGGAGAGGCGACGGTGATTGCAGGCTTTGCCGAAGATTCTTCTCTACCGAAGATGTTACTGTCCTAATCGAGTCCCGCAATGCAGGAGTGGGACCAATACGCGATACGGGTTGCCAGGTGTTTCCTCCGATGACGAAGAGGTTTGCAGGTATCGTACCGGGATGGCTCATGCGTTTTCCGTGGCGACTGCGAGCAACACCGTGGGGAGTGCGGGGACATGGAACCAGTTTTACCATGCGGCTTCAAGCACCTACTACAGAATGACCATGCATGATGGGCGGTTCTATCAGAAGCGATGGCAACTGGGATACGACGCGAAGCCTGAGAACGTAGAGGAGTTCGCGATCGATTATGTGATCGGTTCGGGAAACCATGTGCGCAAGTATCTGCATCGCGAGAATGATGGCTCGCTGATTGAGCTGCCGCTCGCGTGGTATGCAGAGGCGGGCGGCCACTGGGGGATGATCCAGGGTTTGATGATGCGCACCCGATGACTCGCAGGGCAATTGCGTATGAGTGCATGTTCTGCCACAACGCGTATCCGGAGATTCCGTCGACCGTGCATCGGGATCTGACGTCGAATCCGGTTTACACCGGCATGATGCCGACGGGTATCGACTGCCAGCGGTGTCATGGGCCTGGTGCAGGGCACGTTAGAGTGGCGCGCACTGCGGGCGCCTCGTTGCAGGCGATTCGGGCTTCGATACTGATCCTGCGCATCTTGCGAAAGAGTAGCAGATGCAGGTGTGCGAGCAGTGTCACCTGGAGACGGCGAGCCGCATGTTGCCGGATCGCATTCGGCGCTACGATCGCGAGCCGTTCAGCTACGAGGCGGGGCAGCCGTTGGAGGAGTTCAACGCCTACTTTGTTCGCGATGCTGCAAAGGGGAAGACCGACAACTTCGAGATCGTGAATGGCGCTGGGCCTGGGCCCTTGTACTGCTTTCTTTTTAAATGGGGTGTCAAGGGGGTGGCGGTGAGCCAAGTCAATCACGCTCGTTCGAAGTCGCCAGGACGGTTCCTCCTGGGTTAGCTCGGCGCGCGGAGGGCATTATCGCGCAACGCATCGCACGTTTCGAATCGGGTTACGATTGGAAGCACTCACAAGGATTTGAATGTCGATCAAGGCCTATTACAGCGAGACGATAGCTAGTTTTCTGACAGACGATCCGGATCGTATTCTCGGAACTCTCACAAGGGAGAATCGCCATTCTTTAGAGGAACCACAGCGATGGGCATGGCAGCGCCAGATTCCGATTCTAAAAGAAGCGCTTTCTGGTGTACCCACTGGGCACATTTTCCTTGAGTTCTTCATCCCTCGCATGGGAAAACGTGTGGATGTACTTCTAGTGTTGGGCGACATCGTTTTTGTGATCGAGTTTAAGGTGGGAGCGAGCGAGTACCAACTGGCGGCTTTCCGTCAGGTGGAAGACTACGCTCTAGATTTGAAGAACTTTCACGAAGGTAGCCACGCCGTTCCGATTGTGCCGATCTTGGTTGCAACCGATGCTGAATCTCGGACTGTGGATGAACCCAAGTTTGCTGACGATCTTGTGGCGAAGACGCTTGGATCTAATGCCGAGGGTTTGGGCGCACTTATCGGGGTCGTTTGCGATTCCTCCAGCTTTCCACGTTTCGATCTTGCCGACTGGATGGCGAAGGGTTATCGACCGACGCCCACAATCGTCGAAGCTGCTGAGGTTCTCTATCGCACCCACAGTGTGACCGATATTTCTCGATCAGATGCTGGGGCAAAGAATCTACAGCAGACGAGCGCTGCAGTGAGCGACGTAATCGATCGTGCTCGTCAGAGTGGTACAAAATCTATCTGCTTCGTTACTGGAGTACCGGGCTCCGGGAAGACACTGGCAGGATTGAATATTGCAACTCGCCGTTCGGAGGAACATGATGATGAGCACGCGGTGTTTCTCTCTGGCAATGGTCCGCTCGTCGATGTCCTGCGGGAGGCTCTTGCTCGCGACAAAGCTAAACGCGAGTCTGTCACGAAAGAGTTGGCTAAGCGTGAGGTGAGGAGCTTTATCCAGAATATTCACCACTTTCGCGACGAATATGTCGGCAACGCAGATGTCCCGGTCGAAAAAGTTGTTGTGTTCGACGAGGCGCAACGTGCATGGACTCGCGATAAAGCGGCCTACTTTATGCAACGCGAACGCGGGCAAACCGACTTTGATATGTCCGAGCCGGAGTTCTTAATCGGCGTTATGGATCGGCACCAAGATTGGTGTACGGTTGTTTGTCTTGTTGGTGGAGGCCAAGAGATCAATACGGGGGAGGCTGGTATATCTGAGTGGATTAGTGCGCTAGAAGCACATTTTTCGAGCTGGAATGTTTATGTTTCTCCGCGCATTGTTCTTCCGGAGTACGGATCTCAAATCGACGTTGAAAAGTTTTTAGCTTTACCTCGAGTTCATTTGAACGAACAACTTCACCTCGCCGTATCGATGCGTT
The DNA here is from genome assembly GCA_903970395.1 of Acidobacteriaceae bacterium. Taxonomy (GTDB): domain Bacteria; phylum Acidobacteriota; class Terriglobia; order Terriglobales; family Acidobacteriaceae; genus Granulicella. Next base: position 2,129 of record CAJCIM010000040.1, on the reverse strand, counting down.
CATTTCGGGCGGAGGCGCTATCAGACCTAGTTGGCCAGATTATTGATAACGATTCGGACGCAGCGCGTGCGACGTTCACGAAGATAGAGCATGACTATCCAATTTATCTAACGCGCGATCTCAGTGCTGCGAGAGCCTGGTTGAGGCGTAGGGCTCGTGGAACTGAGCGCTTTGGTTTAGTCGCGTCTTCCGGTGCCCAGCGACTTCGGCCGGAGGGACTTCACATCAAAGCAGCGATTGACCCAGTGAATTGGTTCTTGAATGACAGTGGCGATGTTCGATCCTCTTACTATCTCGAGGAGGTGGCAAGCGAGTTCGCAGTGCAAGGTCTCGAGCTAGACTGGGCGGGCGTTTGTTGGGATGGAGATTTCCATTACGCGTTGGGTAAATGGGTCTATCAGAACTTTAAGGGGACCAAGTGGCAGACGGTGAAGGATGAAGCAAAACGGCTTTATCTTAAGAACGCGTATCGAGTGATATTGACGCGAGCACGCCAGGGCATGATTCTCTTTGTTCCAAAGGGCGATGCTGCAGACCGTACTCGTCCACCATTCATTTATGACGGTACCTATGAGTATCTTCGTGCGTGTGGAATACCCGTACTTGACTGAAGCCATGATGAGTTAGTAGCGGCGATAATTGAGCTAAGGTGGAATCTGTGGCTGGGAGAACGAAGGCAATTCAGTCGTTGCGCCTGCGGCTTCACTCCGGCCTGCGGCAGCAAGGAAGCGTCTGCGACGCATTGGGTTTCGGCACGGCTGAAGCCGTGCCCCTTCGAGAGTGTCGGTGTGTGGATGGGGTTGTGGTGGCTTGGGCAAAAGGCGAGGTGCGTAGTGGGTCAGTGGCGCTTCTGGCGAAACGCAGCTTCCCTTCGGGAATAACAAACAAAGAGGCAAGAGGCAAATGCAAATGCAGGTCCTTCGCTGCGCTCAGAATGACAAGCTCTTGAGACCTGCTGAGGTTACATCCACTCGTGGCCGTATTGGACGGGGATCTGGGTGAAGGCTATGCGGGTGGGGGCGCTGTCTCGGGCGGGCAACATGCCGGCGAAGTGGAGGGTGCTGTGACCGTACTTCAGGTTTAGCTTGTCCATGGTTTGCGAGAGTTGGTTGCGGTTGCCGGGTTCTTCGAAGAGCCCGGCCTGGTACTCGCTTTCGGGGATGAGGCGGGTGAGGGTGACGCCTACGAAGAAGGGGCGCTGGTGTTCCGGGCCGTTGGGGGCGTGTTTCCAGCAGCCTTGCAGAGCCTGGAGCAGTGAGAGCGTGTCCTGGCAGGCGGTGAAGCGGGCTTCCATGCCCCAGCCAGTTTGAGTGATGCCGCTGGAGTGTTTTTTGATTTTTGGGGTGCGGCGGGTTGGGGCGGAGGTATCCTGCAAACCCTCCTTAGCCTGCGATGAAGCTGCAGGCGAAGATGGGGCACCCAGATGTGTGGGGTATGGGGCACCCAGTTCTTCGACCTGGTCGCGGGTGAGGGAGTATTTGATGGTGACGGCCATCGAGGCGGTGTAGAAGTGCTCCATGCGGAGGCGCATGGCAGCCTTGTGGAGGAGCTTGTGAGCGACGGCCCATGAGCCTTCGGGTGTGCGGTGTTCGGGCGCGAGGACGTGGGAGTGCCCGAGGGACTTCTGGATCTCGCTGGGGACGGGGGCGCCGTCGTCGCCGGTGTCGTGGCCGCGAAGCCAGTGGTATAGGCGGTCGCCCCAGACGGAGTCCCAGAGCTTGTGCATGCCGTTGCGATCGAGCGCGAGGAGCTGCGGCATGGTGGTGATGCCTTTGGCGTTGAGGCGTTGCTCTGTGCGCGCGCCTACGCCGGGGAGGTCGCGGAGTTCGAGGTGGGCGATGGAGCGCGGGAGCTGGCTGGGTAGAAGCCCGATGAGGCCGTCGGGTTTTTGCATGTCGCTGGCGATCTTGGCGAGGTAGCGGTTGGGCGCCATGCCGATGGAGCAGCGGAGTGTGCTGCCAACGTCGTCCTTGATGGCCTGCTTGATGTCGAGTGCGATCTTGCGCGCGTTAGGAGGCTGGCGCTCGCGGCCCATGAGCTGGCAGACCATCTCGTCGATGGAAGGGTTGTGGCTGACGGGGCAGATGCGGTCGACGGCTTTGCTGATGTCGTGCGAGAACTTTGCGTAG
>CAJCIM010000039.1 GCA_903970395.1 Acidobacteriaceae bacterium | reverse complement strand
CCATGATGCCGAGCACAATGGCGAAGAGGACGACGACGAAGAGTCCGTGCGAGAGAGAAGCGGAGAGATGATGAAAGAGGTTCATGCGGGCGCTCAGGGGAGGAGGGTTCGTGCCAGCTCGCGCGCCTGTAGGTCGGAGGTTAGAACCTCCTGTATGGACGCGGGTGAGCCTGTAGGAGTCTTTTCCAGCACTCTCTCGATTGTACGCGGGATTCCGAGGAAGGGGAGTTTGCCGCGGAGGAACGCGTCAACGGCAATTTCATCGGACGCATTGAGGGCGATGCAGTGGTTCTGGCTGGCTCCGGCGGCGTTGTAGGCGAGGCGCAGGCAGGGGAAGCGTTCGAGGTCCGGTTGCTGGAAGTCTAACTGGCTCAACGCGGCGAGGTCGAAGGTCAGTGGGGTCTTGCCCTCGACGGCGATGCGGTCTGGCCAGCTGAGAGCGTAGAGGATGGGCAGGCGCATATCGGTGACGGAGATCTGCGCGAGGATGGAGCCGTCGATGTATTCAACCAGCGAGTGGATGGTGGACTGCGGATGCACGGTGACTCGGACGCGGTCGGGTGGGAGATTGAAGAGGCGGCAGGCTTCGATGATCTCCAGACCCTTGTTCAGCATGGTGGCCGAGTCGACGGTGATGCGCTGACCCATGACCCAGGTGGGGTGTTTGAGGGCCTGTGATGGCGTGATGTGTTCGAAGTCGGCGAGCGGGGTGTTGCGGAAGGGGCCACCGGAGGCGGTGAGCCAGATCTGCTTGACCTCGTTGGGCTTGCCGCCGCGGAGGCACTGGTGGATGGCATTGTGCTCGGAGTCGATGGGGAGGAGGTCAACGTTGTGCTCGCGGGCGGCGGAGAGGATAAGGTCGCCGGCGGCGACGAGGCACTCCTTGTTGGCGAGGCCGACGGTTTTACCAGCGAGTACGGCGGCGTAAGTGGCTTCGAGGCCCGCGACGCCTACGATGGCCGAGACTACGAAGTTGGCGTCGGGCAGTGTGGCGACACGGACCGTACCGGCAGTGCCGTGGACGACCTCGATGCCGGTGATGCCAGCTTCTTTTAGCTTGAGGGTGAGTGCGTCGGCGAGGGGTTCGGTGGCGATGGAGATGAGCTGCGGACGCCAGCGCTGGCACTGAGCGAAGGCTGCGTCGAGGTTGGAGCCGGCGGCGAGAGCGACAGGATGGAAACGGTCGGGGTAGGACTCGCAGAGGGAGAGAGTGCTTTGACCGATGGAGCCGGTGGAACCGAGGAGAGCGATCTTCTTCACTTGGCTATTTTACTTGGAGAGAGAAGAATTGCTGCCGATGCGCGCTTCGAGCGAGGCGAGACGTTCGCGGATGGGCATCTCTGTTTCGAGCCTGAACGTGAGGCGTTCGATGGTACTTTCATACCGCGCATCGCGCAGTGCCATCCGGTGGCGAAGCTCTTCGACTGTCAACTTAAAGGCGTGAATCTCTGCTTCCAGAGAGACACCGGTACCGCCATTCACGTTGATTGAGTGGAGTGTCAAAGCGAGAGGATACGCCAAAATGATGTCGAGCTAGCCGGTAAACCTATCAGCTAGCTCTGTGGATGGGGATCGATCTCAAAGGCAACAGCAAAGGCAACTGCAGAAGCAGATTCCCTTCGGGAATGACAAACAAGAAAGCAATGGCGAAGGGAGGGAAGCTACAGGCTGCCGAGGGAGAAGTAGTGACGCAGGGCGATGATGAACCAGAAGACCGGGGCGGCGACTAAGAGGGCGTCGATGCGGTCTAAGACGCCGCCGTGGCCGGGGAGGAGGGTGCCGGAGTCTTTGACGCCTGCGCCGCGTTTGAGTGCAGATTCGAGGAGGTCTCCGAACTGCGCGGCGGCGTTGAGGATGATGGCGAGGATAACGAAGAACCACCAGGGTTCCATGGTGTGCAGGCGGGTGAAACTGGAACCTTGCAGGCTGAACCAGTCGCCGAGGAGGATGATCGACATGCCCGCGATGACGGAGCCGACGAGCGAGGCAATGGTGCCCTCCCAGGTTTTATTGGGAGAGAGCTGCGGGGCCAGCTTATGTTTGCCGAAGTGTTTGCCTACGTAGAGGGCGGCAATGTCTCCGGACCAGACGCAGAGGAAGAGGAACAGCAGGAGGGCTGTTCCGTTTTCCTCGTTGAAGATTTTGGGGATGAGGGTGAGCGGATAGGCGACGTAGATGAGCATGAGGACGCCGGCGGAGGTCTCCCAGAGAACTCGTTCGAGGGAGGTGCGGAAGGCCGCGACGGCGAAGAGGATCAAGGTAACCGTGGAGACGACGGTGATGGTGTCGTCCGGCTGATAGAAGACGGCCAGAAAGAACGCGGCGACGGCGAAAAAGGTCCACCAGATGGGGAGTGGGCAGCCGCCAGCGACGGTGAAGCCGCGGAACTCCCATGCGGCGAGGCCAGCGATGATGGCGGCGGCGACGGTGACCATCCAGGGATGTCCGAAGAAGATGAGTGCGGCGACGGCGGTAATGAGAAAGAGTGCTGTGATGATTCGCTTCATGGGTCACTGTTGAGGATACAGGAGGGGAGGCAAGGAGTAGTTAGTAAGGGGTAAGGAGAAGAGAGAGCGGACGAGTGCGCAGAGCAGGGCGAGTAGAGCAGAATGCTTAGCCGAGTCGGCGCGGCGCAGCGTCCGGCGTATCTGCGGCTGACACTGCGCTACGGCGCGAGCATCTTGAGTTGATGCGCCCGCTGAGCCGTGACCATGGCGACGACCTTGTCACTCGGGGCAGAGGCGTGGATGGCGATGGCGTAGGCTCTCCATGCGTCGCGGAGGGGGAGCCATGCACGCTGGGTCGCCTGGATTCCGGCGAAGTCGACTGTGCTGTTGTCCTTGTCGATGGTGGCGTGTAATGGCACGGTCGACTGTAGATGTTTATAAGCGTCGTTGAGTTCGCGGTCGGCGGCTTCCAGGGTGGTGGGCTCGGTGAGTGTTGGCGCGGCAACCCGGTTCAGGTTGATGAGGAACTGGTCACGGAGTTTGGCTTCGTCGTTCATGACGAAGATGGCGCGCCCGGTGCTGGTGAGATCGATCTCGTGTTGTAGCCGGGTGTTGTCGAAGTTTGCCTCGGCGGTTTTGAGCTGATCGAATGCGCGCTGTGCCTCGGGTGGCAGAGCATTGCGGATCGCAGCAATCTTCTTGTTGCGGAGGGCGTCGGCCTGAAGTGATTGCAGATTGGCGCAGGAGGCTATGGCGGGGGTCGTCTCCGCGAAGTCGCATAGATCAAGAGTGGGCGGAGAAGCTGAGTGCTCGATCTTGTCTAACATTTTAAGCGCGGAGGTGCCATCGATCCACGTATCTTCGCAGGCGAAGCGACGAGCCAAGGGAAGATTGCGCGGTACACCGTTTGCGTTGGCATAGATAAGAGCGAGGACGCCAGGGCCCAGGTAGACGTTGGCATTGGTTTCGATCATGTTGCTGGCTCGCTCGGCGGCGGCGCAGGCGAGTGCAGCCTTGTAGTCGACTGGCTTGCCGATGCCGAAGTAGCTTGCCTCGGAGTCGCAGTCAGGCTTGAGGCTGGATGCGGGAAGACTTGGCTTCGGCATTGCGAGGATGGCCTTGCAGGCGTCGTCCTGTGCAAGGGCCGCAGTGCTGATGAAGAGTGATAGCAGGAAAAGCAGGGTACGCATCTGGTGATCGTACAAGAGAGCGGTGTGTGGGGAGGGAGTGTCACCCCACTCATGACGACGATAGAACTGTCGTCATGAATGGGGCACCCTGGTGCGGTTAGCCGCCAGCGCACTCGGAGAGTGGGATGTTGTTGGCGGTACAGAAAGCGTCCTGAGAGGCCTTTTGGTTGGCAAGGCCGTTTTCGAACTCGTGATGGAGCAGAAGGCCTCCGCCAACGCCGACTCCGATCGTGGTGCCGACGATGATGGCTACGGCACGACCGGTGTGGTAGTTGGGGACGGTGGTGAGGTCGGCGGTCTCGGTGGATGACAGCGGTTCGCCAGCGAGGACTTTGACGCGGCTGACGAGGTTGGTGATGGAGATCTCCTGCCAGTAAGCGAGCTTGGAACGCTTGGGAGAGACGATGAACGGCGAGGTGACTGTCCAGAGGCGCGTATTGGTTTTGGGGTCGCGGATGGTGAGTTGAAGGGCGGGATTGAACGGTGTGATGCCCTGCAGTTCAAAGATCAGGTCGGCCTGGTGTGCGGTGGACGCCATCTGATAGTGTCCCCACGCCTGGAGCGCTTCGTAAAAGGCTGAGTAGGCGACGTCTGGGTCAAGAGGGAAGTTAAGGGAGGCTCCGTCGTTGGCGATGAAGATGCTGTGCGCGGAGCGGATCTGCGGCGGAACGGGTGTATTGGGCGACGGAATGGTGGGAGGCTGCTGACGATTGGAGGAGCTGTAGCTTGGGGTGCTGCTGTCCTGTGGGTCCTGCATATTTTGCATGGCCTGCTGGGTGGCACGCATGGCGTCGTCGGCTGCTTGCTGGGCTGCCTGTTGGCCCTGCTGAGCTGCCTGCTGGGCCATCTGCTCGCCGGGGTCTTGCGCGGCGGCGGGGTGAGTGAGGAAGGGGATTGTGAGGAGGAGGGCGATGACGGGGAGGTTGAGTCTGCTGCGGAGAGTGCTGCACACTGCGGAGTTCATGGTGCGTGCCTCATGGGTCTGGCGGCTAGAAGATGTGCCTGCCAACCTGAGGGGAAAAACGAGCGATGTTGAAGCAAAGATGCAGTTCGAGGAGGAAATATTTTGTTGCGTTGTTCAGGAGGAAAATTTTTAGCCCAAGCGCATGTGCGCCATTTAGATGCTAGTTTGTGGCGATGAGTTCGTTGAGTTGTTGTGTTCGCTCTACTGTGACGAGTGCGGCGGCCTGCTTGTCGATGTCGGGGGTTGAGTTGGCGGCTTTGGCAAAGGTCATCCACGCGTCGCGAAGGTGGAGCCAGGTGTGCTGGGTCTCCAGGATGCCTTTGTAGCTGATGGTGGTGTTGGGGATGGTTTTGGGCTCGCGAGGGAGACGGGATTTTTCGGCGGCTTTGAAGAGCGGCTTATAGGCGGCGTCGAGCTTCTTGTCGGCGGCGGGGAAGGCTATGTCCTGATGGAAGCCGGGGGTGGAGATGGCGAGGAGGTCGGCGAGGAACTGATCGCGGAGATCGTTCTGCTCTTCAAGCGTGATGGCGCTGCTTACGGTTCCGGAGAGGTTGAGTTCGTTGGCGGCGCGCTGCTGGACGAAGTCATCCTCGGCCTTCTGGAGCTCGTCGAAGGGAGCGGTAGCGGCGGGGGATAGCGCGGCCTGAAGGCTGGAGAGTTTCTGTTTGCGGTCGATGTCGGAGAGGCGTGCGTCGATGGTGGTACACCAGCCCTGGGAGTTGATGCTGGTGGCGGTTTCGCAGAGATCGAATTTTGCGAGGGTGCGCGTTTCGCGGTCCTGCGTGAGGATGTCGAGGCGGGTTTCGATCTCTGCGGCTGAGGCCTGGCTCTCGCAGGTAAAGCGGATGGCGAGGTCGAGGTCGGCGGGGACGCTCTGGCCGTTGGCGTAGATCATGCTGAGGATGCCGGCACCGTAGAAGGGGTTGGCGCTGGCGGCAGAGGCGTACTCGGCGAGGGCGCAGCTGCGGGCGGCCGTGTAGTCGACGGGGTGATCGATGCCGAAGTAGGAGATGGTGGAGTCGCAGTCGGGCTTGATGGCGGGATCAGGCGCAGGGAGCGTGACGGGCTTGGCGAGGGCTTCGCGGCAGAGGGCGCGGTACTGCGGATCGGTCTCGCCGAGTTGCGCGTGGAGGGCAGTGGCCGAGACGCTCAGAATTGCAAGAACGAACGTAAGAATCTTCATTAAAGTGGCAGAGTTCCAGACAAGCTGAATTCTTGTTATGGATCAAGTATAGAGCGGTTTCGAGATGGGGCGAGAGGTACCGAAGGCGCGCGACGGGTAGCTACCAGGTCGATTGCTGGTTTACAGAACGTCGAGTAATGGAATCGCGACGCGACGGCTCAGACGGCGATGCTCCTTCATGGTTGATCCGTACAAAGCCTTGAAGTCGTTTGAAGAAAGCTGTGGTTGTATAGAGTATCGGAAACAAATTTCCGTAACTAAGACTTTGGAATATGGAATGACGAATTCAAAATTGTTAGCGGTGGATGGCGCGCAAGTAGCGTACCGGATACATGGAAAAGGACCGGCGATCGTGCTGGTCAATGGCACAGGTGGCGTGGATGCACACTGGGGCGGAGTTGTCAGCAAGCTTGCCGAGCATAGAACCGTGGTGACGCTGGACTACTCCGGGGCCGGTGAAACAACCGACGACGGCGGTGCTCTATCCCTGCCGATGCTCGCGCGTCAGGTCGCAGCCGTTGCGACGGCCAGCGGCTTCGAACGCTTTGATCTTGTCGGACATTCTCTTGGAGCGGCGGTGGCCGTGCAGTTGGCCTCGGAGAGCCCGGATATGGTCCGCTCGCTTGTGTTGGTGGCCGGATTTCTTTGGGGCGAAGAGACCAGGCTGAAGCTGCAGTTCGAACTATGGGGCGAATTGATACGCACCAACCGGGCTGCCTTCATGAAGCTACTCACGCTGTCTGCGCTCACCCCAGCCTTCATCTCACGTCTGGATACGCCAACACTTGAAACGATAATGAATGACATGATTGTTGCTACAAACTGGGAGGGAATAGAGCGCCAGGTGGAGTTAGACCTGAAGGTCGACATCCGAACCCAGGCCCCCACCGTCCGCTGCCCCACGCTGGTGATCGCGTGCTCGCAGGACCAAGTCGTTACGCAGACACGCGCACTTGCAGACAGTATCCCGGGTGCGGTGTATCGGGAGATAAGCGCAGGGCATCAAGGCTACTTTGAGGGTGGAGAGGAATTTATCTTTGCTATTGATGAGTTTCAGAAGGAGAGAAACGCACAGTAGTTTCGGAGACGAGGCAGGCCGCCTTTGGCGTGTCTGCCTCGGTATTTCTGGAGATCGTGGCTGATCCAGCCTGGCGATAGATTGCGCTAGTGGCGAGCCAGCTCGGCATCGGCGGGGAAGGTGTCGGAGAGGTCTTCGTCGGAGGATTCGCCCAGGCCGCCGAAGCGGCGCTCGCGTTGCTGATACTCCGCGATGGCTTCGAGCAGGTGGATGCCGCGGAAGTCAGGCCAGAGGCGATCGGTGACGAAGATCTCGGCGTAAGCGATCTGCCAGAGAAGGAAGTTGGAGATGCGCTGCTCGCCGGAGGTCCGGACGAGAAGATCCGGGTCGGGCATGTGCGCGGTGTAAAGGTTCGCGCTGATGACGTCTTCGTCGATGCGGTGCTCTAGTGCAAGGTCGCCGCCTTCGGCTGCGAGCATGTCTTCCAGAGAGATGCCGCGCTGCTGAGCTTCAGCGATCAACTTGCGCAGGATGGAGCGCGTGGAGTCGACGATCTCCGACCGCGAGCCGTAGTTGAGCGCGAGGGTGAGCGTGGTGCCGGTGTTCTTGGCGGTCTGCTCCTGCGCCCACTGCATAGTGTCCTGCACTTCCTGCGGGAGCTCGTGCGTGCGGCCGATGTAGGCCATGCGGATGTTGTTGTCCTGCATCCGCTTGACGTTGGAGATGAGGTAGCTCTTGAGCAGCTTCATAAGGAAGCTGACCTCGGTCTTAGGGCGGCGGAGGTTGTTTTCGAGTGAGAAGGCGTAGAGCGTCAGCCAGGGGAGATCGATGCGCGAGGCGGTTTCTACGACGTACTGCACGGACTCCGCGCCCTGCTGGTGGCCTAGGAAGCGTTTGAGGGCGCGTTTGCCGGCCCAGCGACCGTTGCCGTCCATAATGATGGCGACGTGTTGCGGCATCCGCTCAAGTTCGAGGGTGTCGTAGAGCGCACGCTCTTCGGGGGTGAGTTCATGGGCCCGGTTGGAGCGCTGGTAGCCGCGGATGGAGTTTGTGTCGCGCAAAGGATTCTCGCAAGAATGACGATAGCGGAAAGGCGGCGAATAGGGAATAGGGAGAAGGGGACAAGAAGTAGGAAATAGGCAGTAGGAAGTAGCTGCGGAATGGCGTTGGGGATGACGGAGTTGTAACGGGAGAGTTAATCGGAGAGGCACCGCAGTGTGGCTCGATGGAGAGTGCGAGCCTGCTGCGGTGCCGGAGGATGAATCAGGTGCTGCTGCCGCGTTACGCGGAACGGCGGTTGCGGGCCTGGGTGGAGTTTTGCGCCAGCTCGCGGACGTGGTTCAGGAAGATGGACTTCTGAGTGCTGGTGAGATGCGCGCTGTAACGGGCGAGCTCGGCCAGGAAGGGGTCGGCGGTGAGGACTGCGGTCTCGTCCTGGTGGCGGTGGGTGGCGGCGTCGCGGAGCAGGGCAGAGATATCCACCTGCAGGGCGCGGGCAAGGCGCTCCAGTGAGGAGAGCGTGGGCATCGCCTTGCCGTTTTCGATCTTGGAGATGTAGGTGCGCGGCACGCCCATGCGGGCGGCGAGCTGGCGCTGCGAGAGGTTGCGGACGTGGCGCAGATCGCGGACGGCGGTGGCCACGGAGAGACCTTCAGGCTTTTCACCCGGAGCGGGCTCGGCGACGAGTGCGATGGCGGGCTGGGCCTTGGGAGGCTCGGGCAGCAGGGACTTCTTGCAGCGGCGGCAGCAGTCCATGGTGGTGCGGAACTGGACTAGCTTGCAATGGTCGCAGCGAACGACTTCTCGCGTGGGCTGAAGATTTTCTGTTGTGGACTGAAGGGTTTTTTCCGCGGGCGGAACTTCAATTGGTCCGACAGCGGGGCTGACGGGGGCCATCATAGTTGCCATGTTGTGTGTTGCGGACGGCTGCCAGAGCAAGGCTACCGTTCGTCAGCGCCTGGGAAGAGACTGACGATGTACCTAGAGTGACACCGGGTATTGAAAGAGTCAAGAGGAATGCCAAAGATTCTGGCAGGAAACGTGGTAATAAGGGCATAGGAACCAAAGTGGTTAACAGTGGTTCAAGTGAAGGATGAGGTTTTTGACGCGCCCTCTCGTGGAGCGAAGAGTTGGAAGGGCCTGACTTCAAGCCAGGCATAGGGTGTGGTGGAACACTACTGTTTCGAGACTTCAGCTCCGGTCGTTGGACCGTGCCGGGCTCTTCATGGAGCGAAAAACCGGGAGGGCACGGCTTCAGCCGGGCCGTGGAGCTCTTCCCCTTTATTCTGTTCTGGGGCTTCAGCCCCAGAACCTTGAGGCAAGCATGGACTGGTCAGCAGAAAAGGCAGAAGCACTGCTCCGCGAATGGACGCAGGGGGAGTCGCTGGTAAAGCATGGGCTGAGCGTGGCTCGGTGTACGGAGAGCTATGGGTGGCGCGAGGCGGAGCGGTTGGGATTGACGGGGGATGAGGCGGCTCGGCTGGCGGAGATGTACCGGTGCGCGGGGCTGCTGCACGATATGGACTATGAACGGCACCCATCCACGGAGGAGCATCCGTTTGTTGCCGTGAAGTTTTTGCGGGAGCAGGGATGGCCGGAGGAGATTCTGCAGGCGATCCTGGCTCATGCGGACTACTCAGGCGTGGTGCCGGAGACGCATCTGCAGCGATCGCTGTTTGCGTGCGATGAACTGTCAGGGTTTCTGACGGCTTGTGCGTTGGTGAAGCCGAGCAAGGCGATTGCAGAGGTTGAGGTCGCGGGCGTTAAGAAGAAGATGAAGGACAAGGCGTTCGCGCGGGCAGTCAAGCGCGAGGATATGACTCGTGGCGCGGAGTTATTGGGGATCCCGATTGAGCAGCATGTCGGGAATTGTTTGGCGGCGATGCAGAAGTATGCGGCGGAGCTGGGGCTATAGCGCTGTCTAGTGGCAACTGTGGAGGACAGCGAGCCATGCGAGGGAGAGGATGATGGAGCCGAGGAGGCCGATGGCGATGGGGACTCGGCGTCCAGGGGAGGCGGTGGGGGAGTGGCCGTGGATGTGGTCTGCGGGCAGGTTGGGGTTGTAGCGGATAGGGAAGAGGGTGTTCTGGGGGATGGCGGTGGCGGAGTAGAACTCGCCTTCGTGGTGTTTGCCGTTGGCGTAGTAGTTGTAGCGGATGCGGAAGTGCTTGTCCGAAGGTAGGCCGAAGGCGAGAGCGCGGCCGGCGCGCATGTCGTAGCGGCACTCGAGGACGGTGGCGATGGCTTCGGGCCAGTCGGTGTTCGTGGTTGGCATCGGCCCTCTTGACAGACGGTTTAAAATGAAAATAGACGGTGGAACAAAGACGGTGAGTGGTGGGACGCATCGTCTGCGCAACGGGTTTTCAAAGGCCGAACAGGTGGGATCAGACCTTCGGAAGTCCAAAGCTAAGCGCCGATTGTTCAGGACTTTGGATCAAAAAGTACGCCGGGGGAGGGTCCCCGGGTGCAGACGGTCAAACGGTATTGCTGGATGCGCGTTGGACGCTGAGACTCGCGAACCTGGCATTGGTGGTGTCGATGGTTGGTTGTCCGATGCCGCGCGTGAGGTCCTCAAGGACGATGGCGGCGAAGCCGTGCTGTACAGCGTCGAGCGCGGAGTAGCCAACGCAGTAGTCGTAAGCGAGACCGCAGAAGAAGAGGCGCGTAAGGCCACGCTCGCGCAGGTAGCCGGTGAGTCCGGTTCCGGTCGTGCGGTCGTTCTCCGTGAAGGCAGAGTAGCTGTCGATGTCGGTGCGGAAACCTTTGCGCAGGATGAGCTGGGTGTGAGGGATGTCGAGTGCAGGATGGAGCGCGGCGCCGATGGAGCCCTGCAGGCAGTGGTTAGGCCAGAGAGTTTGGGTGCCGTAAGAGGCCTGTATGGTATCGGTGAAGGGCTTGAGGTTGTGGGTGCTGGCGAAGGAGATGTGGCCGGCAGGATGCCAGTCCTGCGTGAGGATGACGTGGGGAAAGCGTGCGGCGAGGGCGTTGATTCCGGGGATGATCTCTTCGCCGCCGGCGACGGAGAGTGCGCCGGTGGGGCTGGCGAAGTCGTTCTGCATGTCGATGACGAGGAGAGCGTCGTGCGCGGTGAGGGTGATGGGGCGGAGCGGAAGGCTCATGGATTTGATTGTATGAGCGGAGGCGGGAATTGATTAGGGAATCGGGAGGGGAGCCGATATGCTCATGAGTGGAGAGAATTGCGTAGAGGGGCCGTGGATCTGGAATGAAGAAGCGAGTGCTGACCTGTGGCGCGGTGATGCTGCTGGCGGTTGGGTGGGTTTCAGCAGATAGGGCACAGGCACAGTCGGCGATGCCGGACGCGCCTTCGGCGTTGATGGAGCAGGCGCAGGCAAGCGCGACACTGAGTGGCGTGGTGAAGGATGTTGGCGGTACTCCCGTTGGTGGGGCGAACGTGGAGTTGATGGGCCCTATGGGGGACAAACGCGCAGCGGTAACCGATGAAGACGGCGAGTACGAGTTTGAAGGGCTGACAGTGGGGCGGTACGTGGTGTCGGTGAAGGCCCAGGGACTTGCGGACGGGCGGGCCGAGGTGACGCTGTCGAGCACCAGAGGTGTGGAGGTTCCAGAGTTTGCGCTGAAGCTGCAGACTGTGAGCTCCGAGGTGGAGGCTGTGAGTCAGAAGGAGATGGCGGAGATTCAGCTGAAGGAGGAGGAGAAGCAGCGGGTGTTCGGGATAATCCCGAATTTTTATGTGGCGTATGACCCGAATACGGTGCCGCTGACAGTGACGCAGAAGTTCGAGCTCGCAGACAGGACGGTGATTGACCCGATCACGATCGCATCTGCGGCGTTCGGCGCGGGGATCAACCAGGCGTTGAAGACTCCGGTTGAGTGGGGGCAGAACTGGGCCGGGTATGGCCAGCGGTTTGGGGCGGTGTATGCCGGGACGGTGGTTGGGGTGGAGCTGTCGGGCGCGGTGTTTCCAGCGGTCTTTCACCAGGACCCGAGGTACTTCTACAAGGGAACAGGGACGACGGGTGAGCGGGTGCACTGGGCGCTGAAGCAGTCGATAGAGCAGAAGGGCGATAACGGAAAGTGGCAGTTGGGGTACTCGAATATGCTGGGAGACGTGACGGCGTCGGCGGTGACGGTGGCGCTGTATCCGCACAAAAATACGGACTGGGGCGGGACGCTGGCAGAGGATTTTGCTTTGAATATCGCGGGTGTGGCGTTTGGGAATTTGATGGAAGAGTTTGTGGTGCCGAAGCTGCATCTACATAAGAAGCATCCACAAACGACACCGTAGCGGTAGGATGGCTCTTTAAACGGAGGGTGAGTTATGCGTAAGAGCGTGCTGTGGGTTGTGGCAGGCGTATTGATGGGTGTGGCGGCGCAGAGTTTTGCGCAGAGTTCGGCTCTGCCAGCGGATGAGATTTCGCCGTCGCGGCCGGTGCCGGTGGGTGAGGCTCCGGGGATGAAGTGGCAACTGGTGAAGGACACGCCCGGGGAGAAGGTATATGCAGTGATCTTCTACAAGGGCGATGAGGTGCTGAGCGGGCTGACAGACTTTGCAATCGCGCAGAAGATCGGTGACGCGCACTTTACGGGGATTGGCGCGGTAAGCAGCGCGACGCTGGCGTACCTGGAGCTCGACAAGAAGGTGTATCACCGGATTGAGGTACCCGAGCAGGTAGAGGTGGCGAGCCTGATTGGGGACATCGCGACGTTCAATGGCAAGCCGGTGGTACATATGCATACGGTGCTGGCGCATCGGAATGGGTCGGCGACGGCTGGGCATGTGTTTGCGCTGCATGTGAATCCGACGCTCGAGGTGTTTGTGACGGCAAACTCGGCGCTCCTGGAGAAGCGGCCGGATGATGCTTCGGGGATGAAGGTGATTGATCCGAAGCGGTAGTGGAGTAGCCTAATAGGAATGGTAAAGATCGTTGAAAGTTCGCGAAGTGCGTGGCAGTCGTTGGCGAAGGTGGTGTCGCCGGAGGTGAAGGCGGAGTATCTGCGGGCGGTGGTGGCGGCTGGATTCATGCACCTGGATGCTGTGAGTTTTGTGTCGAAGCAGGCGATGCCGCAGATGGCAGACTCGGAGATCGTGCTGGAGTATCTGGATGCGCCCGAGGATGTCGAGATAATCGGCATGGTGGCGAACGCGAAGGGGGCAGAGCGCGCTGTGGAGAGCGAGCGAGTGACGACCCTGGCGTTTCCGTACTCGATCTCACCTTCGTTTCTAGACCGCAACCAGCGGCAGACACCGCAGGATGCGCTGGACCAGCTGGAGCAGGTCGGCGAGATCGCTTACAAGAATGGGCAGGATGTTGTCGCATATGTTGCCATGGCGTTTGGGAACCCGTATGGAGATGCTTGGGACATCGATGAGGTGGTGAGCGCGGTGGACCTGCTGGTGGACTTGGGTGTAGCGCAGGTGGTGCTGGCCGATACAGCAGGAACTGCACCTGTAGAGCTGGTGCGCGATGTGCTGGCGTGTGTGCTGGGTGTTCATGAGGAGCTGGAGGTAGGGGTAAAGCTGCGTGCGAGCGCGGCGGAGGCTTCGGCGAAGATTAGAGCGGCATATGAGGCGGGTTGCCGGCGGTTCGATTCGACGCTGGGTGGCGTAGGTGGACCGCCGTTGGCGGCTGGATTTGAGGCCGGGGCTGCGGTGGGGAATCTGCCGACTGAACTGCTGGTCGAGACGCTGCGTAAGATGGGAGCGAAGCTGCCGGAGCTGGATCCGCTGGAGCGGCTGGTCATCAGCAG
This sequence comes from Acidobacteriaceae bacterium, assembly GCA_903970395.1. Taxonomy (GTDB): domain Bacteria; phylum Acidobacteriota; class Terriglobia; order Terriglobales; family Acidobacteriaceae; genus Granulicella. Next base: position 20,336 of record CAJCIM010000039.1, on the reverse strand, counting down.
CCGCGCTATGGAGCGCCGGTTTGGGGCCGTGGTGCAGTAAAGCAGTGAGTGGGAGTGTGGAGTAAAAATGCGGTTCGGTGCGTAGACTGTTGGGATGACTGATCGAGAGAAGGTTTTGCAGCAGGGTTTTGCCGACACACGAGTGCGGGTGCGGTATGCAGAGACGGACCAGATGGGCGTGGTGTATCACGCAAACTACCTGGTGTGGTTTGAAGTGGGACGCGTAGAGATGATGCGCCAATTGGGGTTGGACTACAGGGATATGGAGCGCGAAGACGGCGCGCTGATCGCCGTGGTGGAGGTGACGGCTCGGTACAAAACTCCGGCGCGCTACGATGACGAGCTGATTGTGCGCACGCGGCTGTCGAATGTGCGTGCGTCGATCCTGCGGTTCAAGTATGAGGTGCTGCGCGCGGCTGACGATACGTTATTGTGTGAGGGTGAAACGGTCCACCTGGTTGTTGGACGGGACATGAAACGCCGTACACTGCCGGAACGATATGTGGAGCACTTTGGGCCGCTGATGCTTAGCATGGTTAGAGACGGTTCGCCGAAGGAGTAAGTGATGAGTGAGAAGAAAGTAGCACTGATTAGCGGTGCGAATAAAGGGCTCGGATTGGAGACGGCAAAGCAGCTGGGCAAGCTGGGTTATTTTGTTCTGCTGGGTTCGCGCGATCCGTTGAAGGGCGAGGTCGCAGCGCGGCTATTGCGCGAGGAGGGCATTGACGCGCGGGTAGTGAAGCTGGATGTGACCAGGCAGAGCGACATCGATGCTGCCGCAGCGATGGTTGAGGCGGAGTTCGGGAAGCTGGATGTACTGGTAAACAACGCCGGCGTGATGCATGAGAAGGGCTGGACGAAAAACACAACCAGCGAGACGACGATGGAGAACCTGCGCGCGACGTTTGATGCGAACCTGTTTGCGGTGTTCGCGCTGACGAAGGCGCTGCTGCCCGCTCTGAAGAAGAGCGAGGCGGGCAGGATTGTGAATGTGTCGAGCATCTTAGGATCAGTGAGTCTCCAGGCGACGAAGGGGTCTCCGACGTACTCGACGAAGCTGTTTGCGTATAACGCGTCGAAGGCGGCGCTGAATGTGCTGACGATCTCGCTAGCGCATGAGCTGCGTGGAACGAAGATCAAGGTAAACTCGGCGCATCCGGGTTGGGTGAAGACGGACCTGGGAGGCGATGCGGCGCCGATGAATGTGGTGGATGGCGCGAAGACCGAGGTGGAACTGGCGACGCTGGGTGAAGATGGGCCTACAGGTGGGTTCTTTCACAATGGGAAAGAGATTGCGTGGTGAGGCAAAGCAAGGAGGAGTGAGTAAGGAGTACTGAGTCGCCGATGTTTGGCGGACGCGCTCTTTATCTACTCCTTGATCCTTGTTTTCTCCCAGGCTTTGGCGTACTTCCAGCTGATGTAGAAGGAGTGGTAGAGGTGTTGCAGGAGGCCTTCGCGGTCGTCGAGGAAGCCCAAGCGGAAGATGTAGTTCTTGATGAAGGTGAGCGCTGGTATGAGCGCTACGTTTGCGACGAATGCAGTGAGGCTGCGGCTGGTGCGGCCTTTGGCGATGAGGATCTCCGCGCCGAGGGTGCTGTAGCGGTCCATGTGCTCGATGTAGGTGGCGAGCGTGGGGTAGGCGTGGTGGATGAGGTCGAAGTCGAGGGTGGTTGAGGCGCCGTCGAAGGCGATGACCTCGTGGACGGGGCGCGTGGTGAACTGTGGGGTCTGTGCGAAGCTGGCGGCGTTGCGACGGAAGAGGCGTAACTTGGCGTCGGGGTAAAAGCCGCCGTGTTTCATCCAGCGGCCGAGGAATAGATTGCGGCGCTTGAGGTAGAAGGCGTCGACGGTGGGGTTTGCGGCGAGCACGGTGTGAATCTGTGCGGAGAGTTCGGGCGTGAGCTCTTCGTCGGCGTCGAGAGAGAGAATCCAGTCGCCGGTGCATTGGGAGATGGCGAAGTTCTTCTGCTCGGCAAATCCTGGCCAGTCGCGTGTGATGACGGTGGCGTTGTGTGCGCAGGCGATCTCGACGGTGCGGTCGGTGGAGTGAGAGTCGACGACGACGATCTGGTTGGCCCAGACGACACTGGCGAGCGTTCGAGCGAGGTTGGCCTCTTCGTTGTAGGTGACGATGGCGACCGAGAGTTGTGGCATAACTTCGTAGTGGTCCAGAGATGCAGGTCTCTCCACTCCGCTGCGTTCCGGTCGAGATGACACATCTGTGAAGAGGCGAATGGACGGGTTGAGCCGTTAGCTGAGTGTAATCGAGTCGTCGTCGAGCTGTTCGCGGAGAAGGCGCTCGGTGAGGGTGCGGAGGTCTTCGCCGGTTTTAGGGAGCGTGAAGGCGTGCTGTGACTCGTTCCACTCAAGTTTGAAGCTTGTGGAGTGGGCGGAGATCCAGACCTGGCGTACGGGAGTGTTGGGCGAGAAGACGAAGCGTGCGGAGTCGTCGTCCTCGAAGAGGATGTTGAGGACGCCGTTCTTCTCCTCGGTCTCGAAGCCGCCTGCCTCTTCGGAGCGGATGAGGGATTGCTTGAGGGACTCTAGGGCGTTATCGGACTCGTGGCGGAAGGTGGTTTCGTCGATCATCTGTCTCAGTGTAATGGCTGGCGTTGGTTGGCGGCGTGACCTCAATGAGATGGAGTGGGTGAGGCAGGTTTTGGCGGCTCGGGGTGATCCAGTGGCGGCGCTGTGGTTGTGGTTGGGCAAGGGCCGTTGTTGGCGGTCGGTTCGTAGCGCTGCGTGGTGTCTGAGTATGTGTAAGGCTGGCAGCTGAAGGTGTGGAGGTGCGACATTTGGAAGTCGGGAGCGCTGGCGAGAGGGTCTGCGGCTTCGTGCGGGGTAAGGTGTCCGGTTGCGCTGATGAGAAGGAAGTGTTGCGTTGGATCTGCGGGGTCAGGTTGCAGCCAGCGGCGGGTGAGGTCGCAGCCGGCGTGTTTGCCTATGGAGTTGCAGATGCGGGCATCTGAAACAAAGCTGATGAGGATGACTGCTTTACCGTTCAGGATGCGGAGATGCGCTTCGTTCTCGGTGAAGTCTCCGTTCGTGGCGTTGGTGGTGGTGCGATAGACGGCGCGGTAACGCTCGTGCTGCATCAGCGAGCGAACGATGTTGAGAAAGGTCGCGGGCGTCGTTGTGGGGTCGGTGAAGGTGGTGGCGTAGGTCAGGGTGGCGATACGCGACCAGCTGTCGCCGTGCGGGGCGAGGATGGCGCTGACGAGGTGCTGGTCCAGCTCGACGGTGAGGACAGCGTCGAGCTCGTCCGTGATGCCGAGGTCTACGAAGCTGAGTTGAATGGAGTGCGGGAACGGAATGTGTCCGTGCACAAAGTACTGCGGCGGTGAGCCGATGGCGGAGAGCGCTGCGGCGCGGGTGCGGTCATCGTCGGCTTCGAGCTGGCGAGTGAGCGACTGCGGTGCAGGCACGCCGTAGTTGACGGCGAGGAACTGGAGCGCTCCCATGCCTGTGCTGACGGGGACGATGGGCGCGCCCGCGCCGCCCTTTGCTTGCGGTGGCGCGGTGGGCGGCGACGAGAGTCCGTTGTGGCGTTGGGCGGCTGCTGCTGACGTGAGTGCGAGACAGCAGAGCGTAAGCAACGCGAGGCCGCAGCGAGTGAGGGCTGAGGTCCTGACGAGACGCGATGGAGGGGTACGCACGCTGTAAGGCCCTTGGAGAGGCAGCTAGAACGGGATGTCGTCGTCGGTGATCTGCTGGTCGGCGTAGTCCGGTGTGGCGGCGGCTGCACCGCTGTAGGAGCCGGCGGAAGACGAGGCCGATGACGAGCGCGAGTAGCCGCCGGAGGAGGAGCTGCCGCTGCCGCCTTCACCACGGCCGCCGAGAAGAGTGAGCTCGTTGACGAGGATCTCGGTGCGGTACTTCTTCTCACCGGAGATCTTGTCGTCCCAGGAGCGGGTCTGGAGCTTGCCCTCGATGTAGACCTGCGAACCCTTCTTGACGTAGTCGCGGATGATCTCAGCGGTGCGCTGGAAGGCGACGAGGTTGTGCCATTCGGTCTTGTCGACCCAGTTGCCGGTCTGATCCTTCGCGCGCTCGGCGGTGGCGAGTGAGAAGGTGGCGACGGTCATGCCGTTCGGGGTGGTGCGAATCTCGGGGTCCTTGCCCAGGTTGCCGAGGAGGAAGACTTTATTGACGCCTTTTGCCATGTTGTACTCCGTTGTTGCCAAGAGCCAAAATTCGGCATCACTGGCCATTCTTTTGTGTCACTAGACATAGTTTCATGTCATTGGACAATTCTTCATGTCAGTTTTGACACGTTTGGCTTTTCATTTCTTTCAAGAGCGCCACGTGGTTCGCAATCTAATCTTGCGAACCTAACCATAAGCGGGTCAAGAGAGAAATGAACGCGCGGCAACACCTAAATTACTATAACGCGGCAAGCGGTGACCTCTGGATTTTCACGCGCTAAGTGAATATGCCACTGGGAACTTGGAACGGGGCCGGTTGGCACAAGTCAATTAGGCCCCTCGGAGAACCATCCGAGGGAGAAACCACAGAAACACTTCGTCCCTTTGGAGTAGAAGTCCGTTTTTCCATAGCAGTAATTGCGTATCCCCGGAGTCAAGTTTACGAAGTCATTGCCACGGTTTCGAAACAACCGCTAGAAGTCAGCCCGCAGCATAAACTGCAGCTCTCGCGCCGTGCCCACGCCAACCGCATTGCTGCTGAACGGAGACGTAATCACGCCGAAGTTGCTGCCCGCGAAGACGCTAGCCGGCGTGCCATAGTGTGCAACGTTGAAGAGGTTGAAGGCCTCCGCGCGGAAGTTGATGCCCAGCCGCTCCGTTACCGGAAAGCGCTTGTTCACGCCGGTGTCGAACTGCCACAGCCCCGGTGCCCGCGCGGCGTTACGTCCCAGGTCGCCATGCACCTGCGCGGCCGGTGCCAAGAACGCCGCCGGGTTGAACCAGCTCGTCGGCGTCTTGTTCGCCGCGTAAATCGAAACCCCGGGAACAAGATTCGGCCGCTGGTTCTTGTTCAACTGGTCAGGCAGAGCGCTCGCGCTGCGGCTAATGGTGATGTTCACCGGCAGACCGCTGCGCGCCGTCCCAATGCCGCTCAACTGCCAGCCACCCACGACCAGGTCGGCAATGCGCGAACCATTCCCCAGGAAAGTATGACCACGTCCCGCCGGCAGCTTCCAGATCGTGCTCGCACTGAAGTAGTGCCGCATGTCCTGGTCGCTGTTCGCGTACTCGCAAATATGGCAGTTGATGTCCTGTGGAATATCGGCCTCGCCGCCGCCGATGCCGCCGTTGTCCAGCGAGTGCGACAACTCATAGTTCGCCGATACCAGCAGCCCCGTCGAGAAGTCGCGGCGCAGACCAACCTGCAGCGCTTCGGTCTTCGCATCGTTCGCCGAACCACGATAGTCGATCGTGGAGTAACCCGCATACGGCCGCTTCCCCGTCGCCGGATCGATTCCATTCAGCGTCACGTCCGAGAACACATGCGAAGCATGCGTCCCAAAGTAAGCCACCTGTGCGATCGTCTGCTTCGCGACCTCCTGCTGCACCGAGATCGTCCACTCTTCAACCGCCGTATCCTTGCGGTTCAGCGGCGATCCCGAAGGCGAGAAGCTCGTGGCCGCGGCTCCAAGATAAGGCGTCGTCGGATAGCTCAACCCCGGCGCCTGCTGTTGCGTCAGCGTGTACTTGTCGGAGAGATTGCCGATCGGCGTTCCCAGGTTTCCGAACTGCCCTTCGCCAAAGTAGATCCCGTACCCCGCGCGCACAACGCTCTTACCACCCAGCCTTACCGGCGAGTAAGCAAAGCTCACACGCGGCGAGAAGTCCAGCACATTCGGCTTGTACCATCCCGTACCCGTGGGGCAGATCACGTTCGCACAAGCCAGCGGATCGACCACGATGCCACGACCCTCCACCTCATGGTCCACGCCAAAGTACTCATATCGCAGACCCGCATTCACCGTCAGGTCCTGATTGACCTGCACTTGATCCAGCACATAGCCGAAGTACTCCGTCTTGCGTTGGCCGGTCAGCGGCACAATGCCGGAGTAAGAGTCCGAGTCCATCAGGTTGTTCAGGAAGTTGGTCGTGCTCGCGTAGGTATAGATCTCGTCCGGTACGCTCGGCGACGCTTTATTCTCCTGCACACGGCGCACGGTCACGCCGGCCTTGATCGTGTTCCGTCCGCGTACCAGCGTTATGTCATCGATGAAGCTGAAGGAGTTGTCGTAACGCACCGACCCAGTCGCATCATCCAGCTTGGTAAACGCTCCGGTCACGGCAACCGAGAACGGTAGCGTTCCCGTCTCGCCCTGCGTGAACGCAGCCCGGTTGAAGCCAACTCGCGCATCGTTCATGAGCGTCGGGCTGAACGTGTGCTGTATGCCGAGGACGATGTTCGGCGTCGTCAGCGTTGTGAACCCAAGTCCCGTCAGATCGCCCGGCGACACGACAGCATAGTGGTCCGTCGCGTAGCGGATGAAAGCATTCGTGCGATCGTTCACACGGTAGTCCACGCGCGCCAGGCCGGAGTCTTCCCGGTCGGTGGAAGGCGCATTCCCATACCAGGTCACAGCGTTCGCATTGCCCGCGATCGCAACTGTCCCAATCGGATACTCGTTCAGAATCGTTGCAAGCGCGGGCGACTTCGCCAGCACCGCAGCACGGAAGCTCGCGCTCGGCACCGTGCCGGTCACGGAGAGATTCTGCGACTGCCGCAGTGACTCCCAGTTCACGAAGAAGAAGAACTTCTCTTTCAGCAGCGGGCCACCAAGGTTCGCGCCAAAGTTATTCAAATGCAGCGTAGGCACGGTGCCCTTGGTATTCCACGGTGTCGCATCGAAGTACGTATTGCGCAGAAACTCCCACGCCGAAGCATGGAAGTTGTTGCTGCCGCTCTTCGAAACCAGTTCAATCTGGCCGCCCGGAGTCCCACCTTGGTCCGCGCTGTACGCCACGCTGTTCGCGCGGAACTCGGCAATCGACTCCGTCGAAGGCTGCAGCCGGATCGCCACCTTCTCGTACTGGTGATTGATGCCTGAATTGTCCACGCCATCGAGATGCCAATTGTTATCTTCGTCCGAGAGTCCGCCGAAGCGCACCTGGTCCTGCGTTCCCGTGCCGGAGTCGATCGCTCCCGGCACCAGCGCGACCAGACCCACGTAGTTGCGGCCGTTCAGCGGAATCTCCGTCGCCTGCGATCCATGCACGACGCCGCCGATCTCGGCAGACGACTTCGAGAGCCCGCCATCGGCCGGCGTCACCTCTACGGTCGTCGCAACGCCTGCCACATCGAGAGCCACCGAGAGACTGCGCGTCTCGCCAACATCCAATCGAAGCTCGTTCACCTCGCGCTTGCTGAATTCGGTGGCATCGAAGCTGACCTTGTAAGCTCCGGTCGTCAGGGACGATACAGTGTATACGCCCGAGCCGTTGGTCTTGCTGTGGCTCTCGATTCCAGTGGCAAGCGAGGTGACGGTGATCTCCACGGAGGCGACGCGACCGCCCGTGCGGTCGGTCACGGTTCCGGTAATCGTTGCGCGATCGGTCTGGGCAAACACCGTGACCGAGCATAAAAGCAGCAGAGCGAGGAGGAGATGTTTCATCGTGGGACTCCTTTCAGGAATGTGCCGGTTTACGGCTGGTAGAGAGCGTCTTTGCTCTTGATCTGCGACTGGATCTCATCGCGGATCTGCACGCCGATCTTCAGCGCGTCGGCCTCACTGGCTGCCTTTTCGAACGGGACTTCCATCACCACGAAGCCGCCGTCGAGATCGCCACCATGCACGTCCGTGATGGGCAGCAGAAGATCGTAGATGCCTTCCTTCTCGATGCGCACTGCGATCGCCTTGTGCTGCGCCAGCTTCTCGAGATCAGCAGGCGACGACTTCTTCCCCACCTTGCTCGGCGTATCGCTGGCGATGATGACGTTGTCGGTAGCCGCGGGAGGCACGCCATGAAGGCCGAGCTTCTTGATCTCTGTGTGTTTGGCCTTCTCTTCTGCGATAAGGCGCGCTGCCGCGGGTGCATCCACATGGATATAGTTCGCTGGTAGAGGTGAAGGCTGCTGAAACATGCCGCCCAGAATGGCGATCACTGCAATGCTGTGTGCTGCAAACATGACGAATCCTCTTTTTTTGAAGCTGTTGAGAACGAAACTCTTACGGGTTCACGCGATAGACAAGCAGCCCGGCGTCGTCGATCACGTTCTTCGGATGGACTGCATAAAACTGCTTCAGCGAAGGCACTAGAAACGATGTCTTCGCGCCGTTCGTCGGCAGACGCAGAATCTCCCTGTAGCTGTCCGCCGAATCCTGATGGAAGATGCTCAAGCCCTGCGTTCCGCTCACATAGATCCGCTTCGACGCAGCATCGTAGGTCATATCGTCGTTATTGTCCGCGCACGGCAACTGGCTCACCACCTTGCCGTCCTGGTCGAAGACATAGAACATCCCCGGCTTGCGTCCCGCGACGAAGATGCGCTGGTCCTTCACATCCACGGCCAGCGCCGTGTTGCGGTTCAGACCCGGCGTTGTCCATGTCGTGAGGAGCTTCTGGGTGTCAAGGTCGTAGACGCCAATCACAGATTTGTCGCGGATGTTCACATACAGCCGGCGATGCAGATCGTCCACGCCGATGCTCTCCACGTTGTTGCCCGGAACGCTGAACTTCGCATCCAGCAGCTTGCCTTCATCCACCGAGAAGATCGAGATCGTCGAGTCCGGAAGGTTCGCCGAGACCCCACCGTTGCCGATGTACCAAAGCCGCTTCGCCGCGTCGTAATATGCCGCATCCGGGGAGTCGCCCTTGCCCGTCGCCGAGCCGTCGATCAACTGGATGCGTTCGATGCGATGGAAGTCCGTCGCCGCAATCACGATCAGCGAAGAGTCGCCGCCGTCCGCTACAAGCAACTCATCCTTCTCCGGTGCGAACGCCAGCGAGTGCGGCGTCTTGAACCCGGAGATGCTCTGCAGATGCTCACCCGTATGCAGGTCGAACATCTCCACCGAATGATGTACCTCAGCCGAAACAAAGAGGTGGTTGCGCTTCGTGTCTACGGCGAAGTGGTCGAAGTCGCCCGTGATCTCAGGCAGCGCCGTCGCATGGATCTGCGTCAGCGGCCCTTGCTGCGCCGTCGCATCCACAGCCACTGCGAGTCCAAGCATTGCGGTCACTACAGCGATCGCAGTATGCGCGAAGCCCTTGCGCATCCGTGATGAAAAAATCATGTCGTTCATCCTTCAGACAGAGGTGTCGGAAGCCCGCGGTGAATGGTGGAAAAGCCCGTCATGGTTGAAGCAAAGCGCACACCAGCGGTTCCGATGACCCCATTCAAGCCCCGCCGCCTTAGACGAGGCTTAGGGAACAGTGCAGGTCACAGAGAATTCACAAACTACGTGCAGACTGTTCATAAGAAACGGTCTGTGAGGATCCTATGAAGCTTCTGGTGGTCGAAGACGACAAGCGCATAGCTCACGTGCTGAAGCAGGGTCTCATCGAAGATGGCCACAGTGTCTTCGTCTCGCACCGTGGAGACGAAGGCATCGATCTCATCACCAGTCAGTACTTCGACGTCGTCGTCCTCGACGTCATGCTGCCCGGCAAAGACGGCCTTAGCATCGTCAAGTACGCCCGGCAGGCCAAGTGCGACGTCCCCATCCTCATGCTCACCGCGCGCGACGCCATGCCCGACGTCGTCCGCGGCCTCGACTCCGGCGCCGACGACTACATGACCAAGCCCTTCCAGCTTGAGGTCCTGCTCGCCCGCGTGCGCGCCATGGGACGTCGCGGCCAAGTTCCCATGCTGGATCAGATTCAGGTCGGCGACCTCTTGCTTGATCGCAGCCAGAAGATCGCCCGCCGCGGCGACCGCGAAGTCCCCCTCACCCGCAAAGAATTCGCCTTACTGGATCTCTTGATGCGCCGAGCGACCCAGGTCGTCTCGCGCGCTGAACTCATCGAAGCCGCATGGGGATTCGAGACCGACGTTAGTGACAACACCGTCGACTTCCATATGCACAGCCTGCGCAACAAGATCCGCCAGCCCGGTTCGCCCAACCCCATCCGCACCGTCCGTGCGCAAGGCTATCACCTAAGCATCGCCGAATGAGCCTCAATCTCCGCTCCCTCCGAGTCCGTCTCTGCCTCTGGTACGTGCTGCTCAGCATGGTCTGGATGAGCGCGCTCGGCATCTTCTCCTACATCTACCTCAGCCACGCTCTCGCAAGCTCCCGCGAGCAGACCATGCAGCGGCGTGAGACCCGCATGATCCACTTCATCAAGGAAGAACCGTTCCTCGCTCCGGGCACGCCGCTGGCCGTGCAACTGCATCACTTCATGCTCGTCAGCCCCGACACCGATCTCCTAGAAGTCTCACGACTCGACGGCACACCCATCTACATGAGCCCCAACGGCGGCGGCCGCATCCCCTGGACAGGCGATGGCTGCAAGGACCCCTGCTTTAACATCGTTACTCTCGACAGACACACCTTCCGCACCCTTCAGCATGTGGTCGACCTTGAAGGCTATCCCGTCCGGCTTACCATGGCCGGCGTCATGGACGAGCACTACGACATCCTGAAGATGGTCGAGACCTCTTACCTCATCTTCCTTCCGCTCATGCTCCTCGCCGCCATCGCCGGCGGCTTCATGCTCAGCCATCGCGCCCTTGAGCCCGTCGACCGCATCACCCGCGCGGCTCGCACACTCGGCATCCACGATCTTCATCGCCGCCTTCCCATCGGCGACACCGGCGACGAACTGCAACGCCTCGCGGAAGCATGGAACAAGCTCCTCGAGCGCCTGGAGCGGGCCGTCAAGGGCCTCACTCAACTCACCAGCGACGTCTCCCACGACCTCCGCACCACCATCACCGTGATGCTCGCCACCACGCAGCTTGCGCTCAGCCGCCCGCGCTCCAACCAGGAGTACCGCGCCTCCCTGCAGACCATCATGAAAGAGTGCCAGTCCACCGCCGCTCTGCTCGACGACCTGCTCGCCGCCGCCCGCGCCGACACCCCTCAGCAACAGATCGAGCGCCGCCCCCTCGAACTCAGCCATATCATCCAGGAAGTCTGCGGCCACCTGCTCGCCCGCACCGAGATGAAGCACCAGCAACTCACCGTATCTATGCAAGACGATCTCTGGATACTCGGCGACGCCTCGCTCATCCGACGCCTCGTCACGATCCTGCTGGACAACGCCATCAAGTACACGGGCAAGTACGGTAGCATCGCCATCGAACTCCGCGCCTCCGGCACCGCCCATATCCTTGAAGTGCGCGACACCGGAGTCGGCATTCCCCAGGAGGAGATGCCCCGCATCTTCGACCGCTTCTATCGCATCGACGCCTCACGCAACCGCTCCGAGGGCGGCAACGGCCTCGGTCTGGCCATTGCGAAGTGGATAACCCAGGTTCACGACGCATCCATCCACGCAGAGCCAGGGGCGGCAAGCGGCACCGTCTTCTATGTCTGCTTTCCTGCAATCCCAGTTTCGGACGCAATTCAGGTTGCATGACCTTTACAGAGGCGGGTTAATCGACTTCACTCTTTTATGTATTCACTCATGCAAGGCAGGCCGGGCGGGCCACCTGCTATTCGGAAATAACGAATGAGAAAGGGGCAAGCCCGACTCGCACTCTGATGGTAAGAAATGGCTTGAACTGCTGGCGATCGCGCTGCTTGACGAGGCTACGATTCACATACCCGTCGGGCTGGTCGCGGTCGAGGAACTCCTTTAGATTCGTGAAGCAGTACTGCCAAACGCCGTAGTAAGAAAGGTATAGGTTCTCGAAATAGAGGTCCCAGTCATAAAACTCGTTGTAGGGATAGCCGGTGAGCAGCGTGGCATTGACACTGGGGATGGTGCGCAATCCATGGCACGAATGTCCGCATTGACCGCAGCGAGCCGGGGGGACAGGTCGCTCCAAATCTTCTCGCCAATAGCTTTTGCAAAGGCCTTGCCCGCAGCGGTCGGAGGACCGCCATGCAGGGGGATGCGCAATTTACCGGGGCACCAGTAAATTGCAGTTCCCGAGCAATACGCGCACCAGCGGTATCCGCATTGTCTTCGATCGAACTCCCCCCGACACAGCCGCAACGCTCTCGGAAATTCAGGCCGAAGGAATTCGCGCTCGTTGATCGGAAACGCATTCCATTCAACTTGCGAGGTAGTGGGTTCGCTCCTTGATTGTAGCCGCCCGTCTGGCGTGGCTGTTAGTAAGCCACCAGTTTGACACTGCCGAGCAGGCCGGAGGATGGAGCCGCCGCGAGCGCTGCTGGACGGCCTCCCGAGCCTCCACGACCAGCCGCTGCCAGGGCATTCACCTGGATGACCAGGTCATTCGCACCATTCTTCAGCGCGCCGGTCACGTCCCAACGATATGGTTGCCAGGCAGCCGCGCCCAGGTCTTTGCCGTTCAAAACCACCTTGGCATAATCATGCACATCCGCAATCTCGAGATACACTTGCTTGCCTTTGGCGACAGCCGAAACTGTGAATTGCTTGTGGTAGGTGGCGGGCCCGGAGAAGCCGGTTGTGCCAAGGTCTTCCCAGGACTTCAGCTCGGTGGTCGTCATCGGTTTGCCGTTTAGCGTCAGGTTCCATTCGCCGGTTAACTCGGCCAACGTAGTGCCTGCAGCGAATGATGGCTCCGCTGCGGCAGCTTCCTTGGGCAGCGGGCCGATGACGATCACCTTTGCCTGATAAGGAGCGAGCACCAGCGGGATCTTGACTCCGTCCGCTTCGCTTTTCGCAGCGGCAATGGGATGAATCGTGCCGGTTGCGAGGTCCCACGACTGCGCCGCGCCGTGGCCGGCGACGGTGGCTACACGCGATTCAGCCTTGTTACTCTCATTGAAGAAGTAGTACATGTCTCCGTCAGCCCACTGGCGGTGCGTGTAGGTCAGTCGCGGAAATTCGGCGTCGAGCTTGACGTCGGGCGCGGGCAGCGCCGCCAACACGGCGGGCGTGATGTCGCCGGAAGATTCGATCAGCGTGGCGAAGCTGAGGTCGGGCTTCTCTTTCGCGTCCATGAAAGTCTTATCAATGACAAGCGACGGCGTCTTGCCAACAAAGATGACCTTTCCGCCTTGCTTGGCGAACTCGCGGAGACGGTCCAATCCCGTGCGCGTGATCACCGTCATTGATGGCAGCACGATGGCCTTATAGGTCTGACCGCTGAGATTGGTGAAGCCGCCATGTTCGAGCTTCGCGACGGAGCTGAGCGACTGCTCGTCGAAGTAGTCCCAGTCAACCTGGTGCTCGAAGAACTCCCAGCCGAGCTTGGTGGTGCTGCGGTCGGCCTCAGTAGCGTCGTCGCCGCCCAGCCAAATGGTGTTACCGGGATGGTAGAGGCCCACCTGCGCCGCCGGCCGTCCGATGGCCATCAGGTATCCGCCGCGGTTGGTGTACCACGCAATCATCGCCGCCTCGGGCGGTGCGGGCGGAGGCGGCGCGGCTGCGTTCGCATCCTGTCCAAAACGCGTCACCGGAACGCGAATTTGCATCGCGTTCACACCCCGCACGAATTGGAAGTCGAGTTGGTACTTGCCATCGACGCCAGTGCCGCCGCCCTCTTCCGCCCATACCTTGGGCTTGCCGAAGAGATGCGCGTCAGAACTAGCCAGCTTAGGAAAATTGTTGTTGATATTCCAAGTGCCGTCAGGAGTGTGTACCGCGCTGGGAATCAGTTGGCTCAAATTGTCGATACCCGGGACCTGCACGTAGCGCTCGTCGCGGAAGTAGTCGCCCTCGCTGCGCTCCAGCGCGAGCATCGTCTCTTCGTGGTTCAGGTGGACCAGGTACTCCACGTTGTGCGCCTTGTCCCAGTTGGCCTGCTCGCCGAAGAAAGAGTCGCGGAAAATGCCGCTCCACACGTCGTAATAATCGGCGCGAGCGCGATCCGCTCCTGGGATCGGTTTGTGATCGAACCACGACGAAATGTATGGCGCCAGGTCATACCCCTTCTGAGCTTTAAAGGTTTCCAGCAGATGCGGCGTCCACGGAATGCCGCTACTGTAGTCCGGTTCGTCGCCAAATGTCCCTAGCACGATCTTGCCGAACTGGTCGCCTACCGCGTTGTAGTACGTCTCATGCACGGTGTGCAGAAATGCGTCGGTGGCCTTCGGATCCAGGTAATCGATGATCGTGTAGGTAGCGTCCTTGGCCCGTGTCCCGTCGGCGCGGTTGAAGTTGCGCGTTGGCGAACTGAGGTAGACGTGGCGCATAAACTGTACCTGCCAGCTATGCCGCGGCTCGTTCGGCGTAGTGCCTTCAGCCGGAGTGAGATACTTCAACTGCAGCTCGGCCGGCAATGGTATGGGGATCACCTTCTCGACCTGACCCTGCGCGTCCATCTCTGTAGCCCAGATGGCAAGCGTGTCCGGCGGCACCGGCATTTGCAGCGTCTGTCCTGGGGCCACATGCACGGTTATGTCTGTGACGATGTCCTGCATGCCGAGTTGCGGGTAGCGTTCCGTAATGTAGCCCCCTGCAAAACCGCTGGGGTAGTCGCTTTCATCCTGAATCCACATGCGCATGTTGCGCTTAGCCAACTCAGCAACCGTGTACTTCACCTGATCCATGTGGCCGGGCGAGAGATACGCCGGCTCGCCGTGAGCCATATCGCGCCGACCGGGCGAGAGATTGATGATGAAGATGCCGTTGGCAGAAAGCCGGTCGAGATCGCGGCTGATGCGCTGCCGAACTTCTACCGGATCGGCCCCGTTCCAGCTCTGAAACGGCTGGATGGCGCCATACTCGCGCGGCGGCGCTTTGAAGTTCGCCGCCACCTCTTGCGTCGAAGGCACGGTCACTTGTTGCCAGGGGCGTTGCTGCTGCGCAAGTAACGTTGGCATGATCCACATCGGAAGCACCAGTGAAACAAGACATGGCCTCGGGGCAAACTTCATGGCGGTACTCCAATAGGTTCTTTTGTTCGACATGGACTATACGTTTACCCGCGTCGACAAGTCGCACTAAGGTCTGCGATTTGAAGTGCATTAGCAGCGATTACTTCTACTTCGGCGCCTTCGCGTGTTCAACTCGCGGTTGTTTTTCGCTTTCTCGCATCGTAGCCCAATAACTTCATAGCTGTGAGAGCCTCATGATTACGGCAGCAGCGCCGATCCTGCCGGCGCACGACCATTCACGAGCACCAGAGTCGATTGAGCAAGCTTATGTGTCTACCCATAGGTCCATTCTGAGCGGTTGCTTTGAGACGGTGCCCTCCGATGTTGGAGTAAAACGCAACGTGTTTCGGCGCGTTCCCTTTGATGCGTCCCAAATGAATGGGATCAGAACAACCGAATAATCGAGCCACCCTCTATAACTTCCCCGACATGCCACTGCCGCAGCTCTCTCGCAGAAGCGTCCTCAAGTCCATCGCAGCCGCCGCGCCGGCAGCCGCAATTCCGAATGCGCTCTTGCCTCAGAGTGCCAGTCCGCATCACATCGCCCCGGGCCCGTTCCAGCCCACGTGGGACTCGCTCCGGGCGGGCTATCAGACCCCCGAATGGTTCCGCAACGCGAAGTTCGGCATTTGGTCGTGCTGGGGACCGGAGTCGATGCCGGAGCAAGGCGACTGGTACACCTGCAACCTATATCTTCAAGGCTCGAAGCAGAACAAGTTTCACCTGGCTGAGTATGGACATCCCTCGAAGTTCGGGGCTGTGGAATTGAACGGCACCTGGAAAGCTGAACGGTGGCAGCCGGAACAGTTGATGGACCTGTTCGTCTCTGCCGGGGCAAAGTATTTCGTAGCACTGGCGCAGCACCATGACAACTTCGACATTTACAACTCGCGCTTTCATGAGTGGAACTCTGTTAAGGTCGGGCCGAAGCGGGACATCATGGCGGTGTGGGCCAAGGAGGCGCGCAAGCGCGGACTGCGTTTCGGCGTTTCGAACCATGGGGCGCACGCGTGGCACTGGTTACAGGTTGCGTACGATTACGACCCCGAAGGGCCGATGCAAGGCGTCCGGTACGACGCCTATACCCTGACCAAGGCGGATGGGAAGGGCAAGTGGTGGGATGGCCTCGATCCACAGAAGTTGTATACCGGCCGCAACATCGTGATGCCGGACGGCTTCACCAGCATTGCGGTGGCCAACAAGTGGCATGAGGCCAACGACCGCCCGTGGAACGAAGGCGTTCCGACCATGGACCCGCGCTTTGCTGAAAACTGGTTTCTCCGTTGCCAGGACCTCGTCGACACCTATAGCCCCGACCTGCTTTACTTCGACGATAGCGAACTGCCGCTGGGCCAATATGGCATCGACATGGTGACCCACTATTACAACTCCAGCGTGCGCACACGCGGCAAGGTGGATGTGGTGGTCAACGCGAAAGACATAAAGCCCGAACATGTCGGCTCGGTCACCCTGGATGTCGAACGCGGCAAGGTCAACGGCATACTCGCCCAACCGTGGCAGTCCGATACGTGCATCGGCGACTGGTATTACGACCGCTCGCTGTTTAATGCGCACAAGTACAAGACCCCTACGTTCGTCATCCACACGCTGATCGACATCGTCAGCCGCAATGGGAATCTTCTCCTCAGCATTCCGTTGCGCGGCGATGGCACCATCGATGAGGACGAGCGCGCATTCCTAATCGAGCTAGCCTCGTGGATGCAGTTGCATGGCGACGCGATCTACGGTACCCGCCCCTTCAGCGTCTTCGGCGAAGGGCCGCCGGACATTGCGGCCGCGGGCACGTTTAACGAAAAGAGGCAGCGGCCTTACACCGCGGAAGATATCCGGTTCGTGACCAAGGGCGAGATTCTTTACGCCTTCGCCTTCGTCTGGCCGACCGAAGGCAAGCTGCTTATCAAGACTCTTGCCAAGGGATCTGCCGCTCTCCCGCGGCCAGTTCAGCGTGTGGATTTGTTCGGCACCGGCAGGGTCGCTTTCGCTCAGGATGGCAGCGGTCTGCATCTCACTCTTCCTGCAAACCCGCCGAACCCTTACGCCTACGCTTTCGCCATCCATGCCTGACGAGGGGCTCGGAGCCCGAAGATCAGCTTGAGTTTGCCAGTCGGCACAGGGAAGCCATATGGCACACCTGTGGCTCTTGATTGCGCTATCGCCAACCGCCTGTGCCTTCAAAGTAAGCTTGGCGGCAAGTCCGATTCTCAGTTCGCGAGCACAGCCCAAGGCACGTTTCTAAATCGTCCAGCCACAAAACACGCATTTGCGATATCTCGACAAGTTGTCGTGTCGAGATATCGCAGAGAACTGGGCAAGGGATAGTAGCACCCCTCCCCCCTCCCTTGAGAAACGGGGCCGCTGTGTGGAATCAACGGCTTAGCGGGGTATCCCGGGGCTAAGCGGCTGATTCGGTGCGGGTTGCGGGTAAGATATTGGAAGGATTGGGCTTAGTGGGAATCGCCGCCGATCCAGTCTTCGCCTTCAGCAGACGGCTGTCAGTTTTCCAGTTACCAATTTCTTCCCTATCTCCAGTATAGAGAACCGGAGAGGATAAAGTGTTTTGTTTTTTGTGCGCTAAATGCTGTGCTGGCTTGGGTTAGTGCGTTTGCTGAGGCGCGGTGGGCTTGACAGGCTGTGAGCGCAATCTCGGAGGTTGGAGATTTGGCGAGTTGCTGGATGGCGGCGAGGGCGAGGCCGTCGGCGTAGAGGTCGTGGAGGGAGGGCTGCGATGAGGCGGCTAGTGTGGTGCTGGAGGTGAGTTGCTGCATCTGTGCGAGCAGCAGAGGCTGACGGGCGGTGGCGAGGCTAAGTGCGTCAGCGGTGTGGAGGAACTGCATGTAGTTGATGGCGGAGTCGATGGCGTCGGCTACGGTGGCGTCGTAGGGGACGGCCGTGAGCATGGTCTTCGCGGAGGTGAGCGCGGCGGGCTCGTCCCTGGTGTGGAGCTGCGCGTTGACGAGCGCGGCGTAGGCGAAGGCGAGTTGCTGTTGTGTGCCGGTGGCGGCTTCGGGGGATGCGATGTAGCGGGAGGCTGCGACGATGACCTCGGGGAAGCTCTGGCCGAGGGCGCAGAGGCGGGCTAGGTCGATGAGGTCGGTGCCTGTAAAGGTCTTGGGGTCGCGTGCTTCGCAGCCGGTTCTTGCGTTGGTGATCGTGACGGTGAGGGCTGCGGTCTCGGTGTCGGACCAGTTGGAGATGGACTGGCGTGTGAGGTCGAGCGGGTGCATCGCCTGGTTGTAGGCCGCTTTGGGTGAGAGCTGTGGGGACTGCGCCGAAGCGGTGAACGCGAGGAGGGCGAGCGCGGCAAAGGGCTTGAGGGGCATGTAGGGTTGGACGGCTGAGGCGGAGTGAGGTTTGTCTGTGCTCCTATTATTTTAGGATATGCTCGCGCCTGCGGCTCTCGCTACGGCAAGGCTTCACGCAGAGGCGCGATGTAGAAGCCCGCAATGGTCGCAATGGAAGACAGGCAACTGCAAAGGCAACTGCAGGTCTCTCCACTGCGTCCGCAAAAGCGCGGACTTCGGTCGAGATGACACACTTTGTGTGGGTTTAGTCGCGGCGGAGGTCGCCGAGTAGTTTGGCGAGGCCGAGGGCGAGGGTGAGGGCCCCGGTGGGGAGGCAGCCCATGGCGACCATGAGGCAGAGCCAGCCGCCGTTGGTGTGTGGGCCCTGTTTGGAGACTCCGCCAAAGACGGTGTACATGAGCAGCGCGGAGATGGCTCCCGAGAGGAAGATGGTGGAGCCGGTTTTGAGGATGGTGCGGGTGTCGGATTGCATAGGGGAGAAACAGGGGATAGAGGACAGCGGGTAGAGGATAGACAGGAGCAACAGCAGGTCTTTCGCTGTGCTTAGGATGACAACTTTCAGCTAGTGGTAGGCGGCCAGCATGGCGTAGACGACTACGCCGGAGATGGAGACGTAGAGCCAGATGGGGAAGGTGTAGCGGGCGATTTTTTTGTGGGCGGGGAAGCGGCCCGTGAGCGAGAGGAAGAAGGTGATGAGGATCATGGGCAACGCAATGACCGCGAGAAGGATGTGCGGGAGTAGCAGGATCCAGAGATAGATGAAGCGCGCGGTGGGATGCGTGGTGGGGAAGAGTATGTCGCCGTGCAGGACGTGGTTGGCGATGTAGGCGACAAGGAAGGCGCTGGAGACGACGAAGGCCGCGAACATGCTATTGCGGTGCGCGGCGATGTTTCGGCTCTTGATGTGGCGGAAGCCGTTGATAAGGAAGACGGCGCAGATGGCGTTGAGAGCGGCGTCGAGCTCGGGGAGGAAGGGCAGGTGATGGCCTGCGGCGTCGATGGGCGGGTGGTAGTAGACCAGCCATGCGAGGAAGAGAGATGCGACGGCGCTTACGACGATGATGGCGGCGATGACCGAGGGCGGGGTTCGGTAGTTGGTTGTGTCTTGAGTCATTGGCTTCTTTTGAGTGTAGTGGGTTAGCGGTACGCTCGCGCCTTCGGCTCTCGCTGGGACAAACTCAGATTCCCTTCGGGAATGACAAAACAAAGAGCTAGAAGAGGAGTCGGCCTTGCGCGTTGAGCATCATGGCGATGAGGAGCAGGGGTAGATAGATGACGGAGACTTTGAGCAGGTGTCGGGCGAGGGTGCGGTTGGGCTCTTCGGGGTGGCGGGTGATGGCGGCGAAGCGGATGGTGGCGCCGAGGTACCAGAGGCCGAGAGCTGAGGCGACGAGGGCGTAGGGCAGACCGCTGATGTGTAGCCAGTAGGGCCAGAGGCTGACGGGGATCATGAGGACGGCGTAGAAGAGCGCCTGGATGGCGGAGGAGCGGGCAGCCCAGGAGGGGGAACTCTGGGTGGCGGTGACGCGGAGGCCGGCGTGGGCGTAGTCGTTGCGATAGAGCCAGCCGATGGCCATGAAGTGCGGGAACTGCCAGACGAAGAGGATGGCGAAGAGAGCGACGGCGGGCCACTCGATGAGACCGCGGGAGGCGGTCCAGCCGATGAGTGGAGGGAGCGCGCCGGGAAAGGCTCCGATGAAGGTGTTGAGGGTGGTGATGCGCTTGAGCGGGGTGTAGATGGCGACGTAGGCGACGGCGGTGAGCAGCGTCAGCATACCGGTGATGGGATTGGTGGCCCAGGCGAGGTAGATGGAGCCACCGGCGACGAGGATGAAGCCAAGGATGAGACCGTGCGCGAAGGAGATGCGGCGCTGCGCCATGGGGCGCGAGGCGGTGCGCGGCATCAGGAGGTCGGTGGTGCGTTCGAGGGCCTGGTTCAGAACGCTGGAGCCGGCGGTGACGAGGGCCACTCCGATGAGGGTTTTGAGGAGCAGCAGGTTGAACGGCGGAATGCCAGAGGCCAGCGAGCCGAGGTAGAAGCCGGCGGCTGCGGTGATGATGACCATCAGGGAGACGCGCGGTTTGACGAGCACGGCGTAGTCGGCCAGCAGCGT
>CAJCIM010000038.1 GCA_903970395.1 Acidobacteriaceae bacterium | reverse complement strand
ATCCCGGTCAGTGAGTGCAGCTTGCGCCAAAGGTAGCTATGGCCCTCGCCGGCGCGGAGTGGCTGAACGCCGGGTCGTTTCGTTGGAGCGGGAGGTGCGGCTGCGGCCATACGGAGTGGCTCCTGACAGGGGTTGTCGCTGCGCAAAACAGGTACGGCAGACGGCACTGTGATGATTCCACCCTGAAAACCAGCGGGTCAAGCGGAATCACCATCGGTTGATCGATAAACGGACGAGTGTGCGATAAAGCAAAATGAGCAAAGATCTTTTTCGTTGCAGCGAGCAGAGCGAGCAAGCCGTTCTTAGAGGTTGCTGGCTGCTATCTGCTTCAGCAACTCGCGAAAGGCGTTGCCACGATGCGAGAGCTCCCACTTCTGTGCGGGCGGCAGTTCGGCAGCGGTCAGACCAAGCGTTGGCAACAGAAACAGCGGGTCATAGCCGAAGCCATTCTCGCCACGCGGTGTTGCCAGAACCTCTCCTTCGACGAAACCCTCGGCGCGCAGCAGCATCTCGCCATCGCGTGCCAGCGCGAGCGCGCAAACGAACCTCGCGGTGTGGTCAGCTGATTCCGCCTCGCTCAGTCGCTCGAGTAGCAGCGCATTGTTGCGTGCGTCGGTGCTCTCGCCGGAGTGAATGCCATAGCCAGCATCGTCGGCGAACCGCGCACTGCGTACACCGGGAGCACCATCAAGCGTGGCCACCTCCAGCCCGGAGTCATCCGCAAACACCAGCAACCCCGGAGCGAGAAGCGAGTAGGCGACAGCCTTCTTCTCCGCATTGCCCATAAAGGTATCGGCGTCTTCGACAGGCTCAGGCATCCCCTTCAGCCCTGGTAGCACGAGCACTTCGATCCCTGCACCGCTGGCGCTGGTTGCGAACTCGGCGAGCTTGCCCTTGTTGGAGGTCGCTGCGTAAATCTTCATCGTTCCTTCTACCTCTGAATCGTCATCCTGAGCCAAGGTTGGCACGCTTCACGCCAACCGCAGTCGAAGAACCCCGAAGGTGCTCGTCATGCCTCATCCGTCCGAGTCTCTTTCACCACGAACGCCTACTTGGCCGACGTCAACCGATCCTCATTCAGCAACCCAATCCGCCCCTTCGGCCCAACGACGAACGGCAGCGAGAGCGCATTCCAGTGCTGGTCCGCATCAGGATCATCGCCGGGGCCAGGCTTCAACGCCCTCCAGTTGCGGCCGTCGTCGGTGGAGATGTCCGTGCCGTTCGGGCCGACGGTGATCCAGGTCTTTGAGACTTCGTCATAGGCGACGGCGGAGCGGTAGCCGTGGGGTTGGGTGACGGCGGCTTGCCATGTCTTTCCGCCATTCGTTGTAAAGGTGGCTGTGTGGGCGGAGTCGTCGGGCTTTTGGTAGTCGCCGCCTACCGCAACTACGACTAGGTCGCTGATGGCGGCTATGGAGAAGACTCCAGCAGTGGAGGTTGCCGCTGATACGGGAACGTCGGCACTAAGCCAGCGCATTGAGATGTCATCCGAGCAGAACGGAAAACCATGAGGTGGTTTCTTGTTCGCCTTCGGTTTGCCTTCGGTAGCGTCGACCTCCCGACGGAGGATCTTAGCCCCATTGGGGCCGCTCGTGCCGATCCACATGGCAGAGCTCACGCACTTCAGGGGACGGCCAGGTGGCTTGACGGCCAGGCTGGAGTTGCTGGCAGCGAATGCAGCACGGCCGTTGGCCTCCAAATTCATTCGGTCGTAACGGGTGTAGGGGGCTTTCCAATGAATCGGCACTGGAGCGTCCGGATAGACCTCGTAGTAGGCAAAGATACCGTCGACAGGGTCGCCCAGAAGTTCACCGACTTCGGGCGAGTCGAAATGGACGGTATCCCAAAAGCCTTCAGGGTCGGGATTCGTGACGACCAGCTTCCACGACTGGCACCCGTCTGTCGTCTTATATAGCCGCGACAAATCACCCTTGCCGCTCGACATCACAATCGCCGTATTCGCATCGAAGCCCTGCACGCCGCGAAAGTCGAGCTTCTCCGCGCCGGGAGGAACGTTGCACCTCTGCCACAGGTAGCCGCCATCCTCGGTGCGTAACACGGTGCCGTTCGTTCCCGAAGCCCACGCGATGCCTTTACCCGCAGAATCAATGCCGCGCAGGTCGGCGGTGGTTGCCTGGGATTGGATCGTCCACTGGGCTTGAGCCATACTCGCAACCAATAGCGGTACACCGATCCAACAGGGAAGAAGTCTCATGCGGCAAGTGTAATGGCTTACGTCATCATCGTATAAATCCACTTGAGTCCCCAGTGGCTCGCGAGTAGGCTAATGCCATGGAAATGCTTTCCCGTGACGAAGTTCAGCAACTCACTCCTCCGGTGCGTCTCGCGCTGATTGCGCAGTTGTGGGACAGCCTCGATGCGGATGATGTTCCTCTACTGCCTTCTCACGCCGCTGAGCTGGATCGTCGTTTGGCTTTGTTTGATCCAGATAGCCAAGCCGGTATCACCTGGTTGACACTCAAGGCAGAGCTTGAGCGACGTTGCCGCTAATGCACTCTGTTTTCTTTGCTCCTGCCGCGCGCATGGACTTGATCGAAGCCCAGGATTGATATGAAAACGAACTGCCGGGATTAGGCCGCCGTTTTCTGGCCGCCCTTGATGAAGTCGTCAATCGCGTCAGCACGAACCCGCATGAGTTTCCGGTCGTTCATCGGGATATTCGAAGAGCCCTGTTCAGGACATTTCCCTACGCGCTGATGTTCCTTGTCAACGGCGACAAGACCGTGACAGTTCTCGCCTGCTTCCATGCGAGCCGCAACCCACGTAAATGGCGGGAGCTTTAATTCGGGCGCCCTCCATCCGGTTGTCGTTCGTGGCGGACGGGTCATACACTCGAATCCATGAAGGCCCACACCGAATACCTCACATTCAACACCAGCGACCGTTATGAGATGATGCACATCACCCCGCAGGTCGAGGCTATCGTGCGCCGCAGCGGCATCGACGATGGGCTTTGCTTCGTCTCGCCCATGCACATCACCGCGGCTATCTACGTCAACGACCACGAGGACGGTCTGATCGAAGACATCGGCGTGTGGCTCGAAAAGCTCGCCCCGCGCTGGCCCGGCTACCAGCATCACTACACCGGTGAGGACAACGCCGACGCTCATCTGAAGGCTCTGCTGCTGCACCATGAGACGACGCTGCCGGTGACGCACGGCAAACTCGATCTCGGAACCTGGCAGCGGGTGTTTTACGCGGAATTTGACGGACAGCGCAGCAAGCGGGTCATCGTCAAGGTGCTGGGCATCGAAAAGTAAGTTGCGTCTGTAAGTGATTGAGCCGGAGCGGCTTCGAATTTGTCCTGTGACCGTGTGGGGATTACCCCTTTGCGCTCAGGATGTTGACGAAGTCCACCGCTAACCCCAGCCTGCTGAGGACTTTGGATCGAAAAGTATAGGAGGGGAGGCCCTCGGGGTGATCAACCGCGTATTACTGCGCCGTCAGGATCTCTTCGTCCAGGCTCTGCTTCTCGAAGAGGTCAGTGTAGTACCCCCCGCGTGCCAGCAGCTCATCATGCGTCCCCAGCTCTGCGATGCGACCGTCAACCAGAACGGCGATGCGGTCCGCGTTGCGTGCCGTGGAGACGCGATGCGCAATCAGAATCGTTGTGCGGTTCTGCATCACCGCGCGAAGGCCGGAGAGGATCTGCTCTTCCGTGTACGTATCGACTGAAGCAAGCGCGTCGTCGAGGATCAGGATCGCAGGCTCGCGTAACAGAGCACGTGCGATTGCAGTACGCTGCTTCTGTCCACCGGAGAGCGTAAGCCCGCGCTCGCCAACTATCGTGTCGAATCCGGCAGGGAACTCGCTGATCTCGGTGGCAATGTGCGCGGTGCGCGCGGCGTCCACGATGGACTCGTGCGAACGCGCTGTGGTCTCCGTATCGCCAAAGGCGATGTTGTCGGCGATGGTGGTGGAGAACAGGAAGGTCTCCTGCGGCACGAAGCCGATGGCCGAGCGCAGCGTATGCAGCGGATACTCGGCGATGGGACGACCGTCGATCAGCACGGCTCCTGGCGCAGCGTCGTACAGCCTTGGTATCAAGGACACAAGCGTGGTCTTGCCGCTGCCTGTAGGCCCTACAATGGCCAGCGATGAGCCTGCTGGTATCTCCAGCGACACGCCATGAAGCACCGGTGCGCCGGTGACGTAGCTGAAGTTCAAATCACGAAATTCCACTGTTCCCGCAATCGGCGCATTCTTCAGCGACGGCTCAGCTGCACTGTCGTCGATCGAAGGTTTCTCCTGCATCAGCGAGTCGATGCGAACGACCGAAGCTGCGCCGCGTTGCACGAGGTTTACAACCCAGCCAATCGCGATCATCGGCCATGTGAGCTGAACCATGTAGACCGAATAACTTGTGTAGTCGCCAACAGAGATGTGATGCAGCACAACCTCGCGTCCGCCAACGAGCAGCGTGATCATCAGAGAGATACCGAGCACGAACTCCAGCGTCGGCCAAAGCATCGCCATCAGGCGAGCGAGCATCAGGCTGCGGCGAATGTACTCGCGATTGGAGGTCTCGAACGCAGCGATCTGCGCCTCTTCCTGCGCGAAGGCGCGGATCAGTCGAGCACCGGAGAAGTTCTCCTCTGCCTGCGCGGAGATGTCCGAGAACATTGCTTGGATGCGCTCAAAGCGGTTGTGAATCCGAGCCCCAAAGTACTGTACAAGTACAGAGGCAAACGGCAACGGCAGAAAGGCGAAGAGCGTGAGCCGCGGACTGATACGCAGCATGAACGGCAACGCCAGCGCGGTGAAGACCACCGTATTTGCCGAGTACATGATCGCTGGACCGAGCAATTGGCGTACAGCGTTCAGGTCATTGGTAGATCGCGCCATGATGTCGCCGGTGCGATGACGCTGGAAGAACTCCGGCGGTTGCGCTTCGAGGTGTGAGAACAGGTCATTGCGGAGGTCGAACTCGATCTCCCGCGAGGCGCCGATGATGATCTGCCGCGTGAGGTAGAGCGCAATGCCGGAGACGACAGCGACCGCCAACAGCCGCAGCGCGTGATGCTCAACCTTCAAGACCGACAGTCCGTGTTGCATATCGTCGATGGCGCCGCCGACGAGCAGCGGGACCATCGCCTTGGCCGTGTTATAGACGATGAGCGCAAGTCCACCCAACAGGAAGCTCCGCCAATAACGACGGAGATACGGAAATAGCGGACTGAGGCGCGAGAGCATAGTTTGGAATAGGTGCGGTCGCGAGCGCATAGCACCCGCGACCGCATGGATCGATTACTGCTTCGGTGTGTTGGATGTTGTGGATGTTGGCGACGATGCAGACGGCTGAGACGTCGTTATCGGCGCCGTTGCGGGTTTCGCGGCAGGAGCAGGCGAAGCAGGTTTGGGCGCTGACGCTGGAGGTGTCTTCGGCGCGGGCGCGGTCTCGCTCTGGCTGATGAACTCGACGTCGAAGATGAGCATAGCCTTGGCGGGAATCACGGGAGCACGTCCAGCTTCTCCGTAGGCTAGCTGATAGGGCACGAAGAGGCGACGCTTGCCGCCGACGTGCATGCCCTCAAAGCCTGTGTCCCAGCCCTGAATTACGCGATGCTGCCCATAAGGAAAGGTGATGGGCTCACCGCGGTCGACCGACGAGTCAAACTTGGTGCCATCCTGAAGATAGCCGGTGTAATGAACCGTGTAGTAATAACCAGGCTTGGCAATAGGGCCAGCGCCCTCCAGCGTATCGATGTACCCCAAGGAGTAGGTTGTAGGACCTGTAGCGATGGCCTCGCGCGCTTCAGGCGAGAGCAGAGGCGAGGCGTAGTCGAGCTTGACGTCCGGCGTGCGGGACAACGTGTAGAGAGGCTTCGCGCATGGCAGGCCCGCAGCGAGCGCTGGGATCTTCGAAGAAATCTCCGGGAGCTTGAGGCAGCCAGGTTCGGCAGCGTGATGCGTCGCGGTGGCCGCAGTGGTAGACGTGTGACGAACAGCCGGTTTGGGGGCAGAGGTTTGGGCGACGAGCGGGAGGCTCGTTGCCAGAAGAAGAGCAGTCATCGTGTTTTTCATATCGTTGTCCAGTGTATCCCGATCATGAACGGACGCAGGTTAAGCCGTCCAAAGGAGCGCTGATTGTTTGTCAGGTGGGGGTCCTGAGTAGCAGATAGCTGCCAACCATGGCGAATAGCAGGTCGGGAGACCAGGCCGCCAAAGCGGCTGGCAGTGAGTTGACGTTGCCGAGGTTTTCAAAGATGCCGCCGATCACCCAATATGCTATGGCTACGCCAATGGCTGTGCCCATGCCAGCGATGCTCCCACGCTTGCCGGAGGAGAGCGAAAATGGAATCGCAATGATGGCCATTACGAAGGTGATCAATGGGTACGCGAGCTTTCGGTTGAGCTGGACGCGGAGGCGCGTTGTATCAAAACCGCTTTGTTTCAGATCGCCGATGTAGCCAGAGAGTTCCGTGTAGGACATCTCCTGTGATTGTCGATCTTCTTTTTTGAAGTAGCTTGGCTGTTCGTGGATTTCGGGAAAGGTGCCGAGCTTAAAGGACTGGTAGCTGGCCACGGCGTCAGTGGCAAACGTTCGCTGCCAGCCGTTTTCGAAGACCCAGCCCTGTATGGAGTCGTCCCAGCGGGCACTAGAGGCATAGATACGGCGCGTCGGCTTGAAGGTGCCGGGTTGGAATTCGAAGACGGTGAGGTTGGCGAAGACGTTTCGGTCGGGGTCGAAGAACTGGTAGTAGAAGATCCGTGTGGGCTCGTCGGTTCCATTGGTCTGGCCGGACATCCATTTGCGGTCTGGGCGAAGGAATGTCTGCGCTGGCTTGCCTTTGATGACTGAGAGAAGTGCTTCCTGACGGCGATTTGCGGCGGGAAGATAGGACTCCTCAAAGGCGAAGAGTGCTGCCGAGAGGACCATCGCGACGACCAGCGCCGGTGCAACGATTCGATAGAGGCTTGTGCCTGTTGCCTTCATCGCCGTGATCTCACTGGTGCGGTTGAGGCCGCCGAAGGTGATAAGGACTGCAACCAGCGAGCAGAGGGGCGTGACGTTGTAAAGGATGAATGGGATGAGATTCAGAAGGTAGTCGCCGACAGTGACCAGCGGCGTGCGGTAGCGAATGATGTCGCCAATAAGCTCGAAGAACGTGAAGATAACGAACATTGCGACGAGAGATGCGAGCACCAAGACGAAGTTGCGCAGGAAGCTACCCATCACGTACTCGTCGAGGATGAGAGGGAAGCGGATCCGCAGCGCGCGGCGGATCCGCTGCATCAGTGCGCCGGAGCCGATGGTCGTTTCGTTGGATGAGCGCTTTCGTCCGACCTTTTCGATTAGCTTTGTAAGAGCTGCTCTGATTCCAGAGACAAGACTGACGGCGAAGCCGCCTCGAGACATCTGCTGTATCAGGAGCAGGCCAGCCACTGCGAAGATAATGTTTGCTCCCCAGACGCCTACAAACGCAGGTAGCTTGTCTCCGCGAGCGAAGGCCGTCCCGATGATGGAGAGAAAGTAGTACAGGAAGACGAGCGCGAGTGTTGCGACAAAACCTGACCCCTTGCCGCCGCGTTTGGATGATAGACCGAGCGGTACGCCGACGAGCATCAGCACAAGGCAGGCGGTCGGAAAGCTGAAGCGTCGATTCATCTCAATGAGATAGCGCCGGCGGTCCTTAGGCGCGGACTTCTGAATGAGGCTCCAAAGCTTGTACGTTCCGACAGCCTGCAAGGGGGTGTCGAGCCGGCTCAGGTGCGAATCTTCCTCTGGCTGGCCCGTCTGGATAGGCAGTTCCGTCGTGATGAAGGAGGAGATGTCGTACTGATCCACGTCAGAGGGCGAGATGTCATGCCGTGTGCCGTCAGAGAGTTGCATACGCAGTGTCTGGGCGCCACCGGAGAGGACTGTCGCCTCATTGGCCATGATGATGTGCGGCGTTGCCGGTTTGGTGAGGTCGGCGAGAAAGACGTGTTTCCAGACAGCCGTACCGTTCGCGCCGGGAATCACATCCTGCGCGTAGAGGACATAGTTCTTGAAGTCCTCATAGAAGACGCGGGGCTGCACCTGCACCGTCGCCTGCGACGTTTTGGCCTGGTTCTCGTAGTTGAGCAAAGCCTGAGCGGCGCGAGGGGCCACATAGACTGAGTTGGCGACACCGAGTATCCACGACAGCACGGCGAAGATGCTGACGATCCGCACGAAGGAGAAGATGCCGACGCCCGAGGAGCGCATAGCGGTGATCTCGCTGTCGGCGGCAAGGCGGCTCAGGCCGAGCAGAATGCCGACGAGGACGGCCATCGGAATCGTGACGGTGAGGAACGACGGCATCAGATAGCCGATGAGCCGAAGCAGGTCGAGAGGCGATGCGACGCCGCGCACGAACAACTCCATGAGCCGCAACAGGTACTGCATGAAGAGGATGAACGTGAACAGCACGCCGCCGAGCAGGGCGTAGCCGATGATCTCGCGGAGGATGTAGCGGGTAAAGATACGCACGGTTGGTCCGCTCATTGCGGTGTCGATAGTGTATCGCGGCGGTGCGACTCAGGCTTCTGGAAGTCGCCGGAGACGCAAGGAGTTGGCCAGGACGCTGACTGAACTGAGAGCCATCGCGGCGCTGGCCAGGACTGGACTCAAGAGCACATGGAAGCGCGGATACAAGACACCAGCGGCGATTGGGAGGCCGATGATGTTGTAGATGAGGGCCCAGGCGAGGTTCTGGCGCATGACGCGGGTCGTGCGTCGAGCTAGGCGAACTGCGGTGGGAAGCAACCGGAGATCCGAATGCAATAACAGGATGTCGCCTGCCTCGCGTGCAAGATCCGTGCCTGATGGCATGGCAAAACCTGCATCGGCCTGTGCAAGCGCCGCAGCATCGTTGAGTCCGTCGCCAGCCATCGCCACTCGGTGGCCCGCCGCCTGCAGGTTGCGAATTGCATCCAGCTTTTGTTGAGGCAGGAGGCTTGCGCGGACGTCTTCTATGCCTGCTGTGGCCGCGATGGGCACAGCCGAGGACTCGATGTCTCCTGTTAATAGTATGGGTCGAACTTGCAGCACCTGGATCTGTTTCATTGCCTCATGTGCCGAAGGCCGGATTGTATCTGTGGCGAAGAATACGGCTTGAGGCTTGTTGTCCAAGATGACGTACAGCGGCGTGGCGTAGGCGAGTGAGGTTGGTTGCGCCAACTCCGATGCCGGTCGATCCAACAGAGATGCGTTGCCGATCGCCAGGGCATGTCCGGCGATCTCCGCAGTGAGGCCGATGCCAGGGAGTACGCGCGGGTTCTCGATGTGAGGCGCGACCGGGCGGTCATTACGTTGCTCCGCATACGCGACGACGGCCTGCGCGAGAGGATGCGTTGATAGGCCTTCGAGTGCCGCCGCGTAGCTTAGCACCGTTCGCTCGTCGAGGGTGCTGTGCTGGGCAAGAGCGAATGCCGCAATCTTAGGGCGACCCAGAGTGAGCGTGCCTGTTTTGTCGAGAGCCAGAGTGTCGATGGCAGATAGACGTTCCAGGGCTTCTCCACCCTTGATGAGCAGACCTGCCTGGGCTGCGCGTCCCAGTGATACCGTGACGGCGGCGGGGACTGCCAGGCCCATCGCGCAAGGGCAAGCGATGATGAGCACTGCGATCGCGATGGCGAAGGCCCGGCTGTAGCCTTCGTGATGATGCATCGTGTTTCCTGCGATCGACCAAGCGATGAACGTGATGGCTGCGAGACCGAGCACTGTCGGGACAAAGATAGCGCTGGCACGGTCGGCGAGCCCCTGCATCGGAGCGCGACTGGATTGCGCTTGATCGAGCAGACGTTGCATCTGTGCCAGAGTCGACGCTGTACCGATGGCGGTTGCACGAACGACTAAAACTCCATCGAGGTTTATTGTGCCGCCAGAGACACGGTCCCCGGTTGCTCGTGTGACGGGAAGCGGCTCGCCGGTGAGCATGGATTCGTCGATGGAGCTGCAGCCATGCAGGATGAGGCCATCCAGTGGGATCTGATCGCCAGCAAGGACGCGAATCACATCACCGACTTCTATGGCATCGAGTGGCAGTAGTGTCTCGGATGCCGAGGCGTAGTCAGCAACTGAAGGTTTGTGCGGCAGAGTCAGCAGGCGGGCGTCGCTGGGTTGAAGTTTGGCGAAGCCCCGCAGGGCTTGCGTTGCACGGTTTCTGGCGCGGGATTCAAGCCAGCGGCCGGTGAGTAGAAAAGCGAGGATCAGAATCACTGCCTCGTAGTACACGTCGGCAGTGATTCCGTGGCTGGCAAAGTTCCCGGGCGCGATGGTCGCGGCCAGCGATGAGGCGAATGCGGCCAGCGTGCCGAGCGCGACCAGGGTATTCATGTTCGTGGCGCGGTGACAGGCTGCCCGCCATGCCGCGGTGTAGATCTCCGGTGCGGCGAAGAGCATGGTTCCAACTGAAAGCGCACATAAGAACCAACGCAGCGGCTGCGCTGGAAGCTGCATGAGCAGGTGCGGCATGAGAGGCGCCATGAGACTGGCGATCGCCGATAGCAGAGTGTCGCCAGTATCGGATTGGAGCATCATCAACGGCATGGAGAGCGTCATTGCGACGGCTCCTGCGAGGAGAGCAAGCAATGCACGTAGGCCAAGTCTTCCACCCTCCATATTCATATCCATTTCGGATGAAGATGGAGAGTGCGCGCCTGATGCGGATGGAAGCGACGCATCGTAACCGGAACCTCTGACGGCGGAGATCAGTGTATCGGTGTCGATTGGTTGTGTAGCCTCAATCAACGCAGTATGCGCCATCAGATTGACGCTTGCGGCCTCCACTCCTGGCACGGATTCGAGAGCCCGTTGTACGTGGATCTGGCATGCTGCGCAGGTCATACCTTCGATCTTGAGTGTCTGCTGGCTCATGCTTCGAGCACTTCTGCATGCGCGGGATAGCCCGCCGTTGTCAGTGCGTGCTGGATCTGCTCGGAGGTGGCACTGGTCTTCACCCTTGCGGTGCCGATGCGAACCTCTTCGGCGTGCGTTGCTGGAATCGTGTTGAGGGTTTCAGCAACGCGGCGGACGCAGGTGCCGCAGTGCATGTTTTCAATATTTAGCAGGATGATTGCCATGATTCTAAGTGCTCCAAATTCTCCAAGGTATCGGCCGTAGCCATGGAGTCTGCTGATTAGATGACGCAGCTCAACGGTTGGCATTACACAGCAGGGACGAAGCGATAGCCAACGCCACGTACGGTGACAAGATGTTCGGGCTTGGCGGGATCGGTTTCAAGGTAGCGACGGAGCCGTACGATGAAGTTGTCGATGGCGCGGGTATCGGTGTCCTCCTTGACCCGCCAGACATTCTCGAGCAACTCGCGACGGGGGATGATCCGGTCGGGATGGTCTAGCAGGTAGCGCAGAAGGTCGGCTTCCATCAAGGTAAGATGCACGATCTTTTCCGATGTGACGATCTCAAGTGCGTCGAGGTTGATGGTGCGTCCATTGAGTTTGAGGCCTTCGCCATGGGCGGCTGCCGGGGCGAAGGCCGGCAGCCTAGTAGAGTGCCAATGCATACGACGCAGGAGGCCGGAGAGCCGCGCAAAGAGCACATTGAGGTCGAAGGGCTTAGGCAGGTAGTCGTCGGCGCCTGCCGCGAAGCCTTCCACGATGTCTTCAGCGCGGCCGCGGGCGGTGAGCAGCAGGACGGGCGTGTAAAAGCCTGCCTCCCGCAAGGCCTTTACGATAGTGAACCCATCGCGCCGCGGAAGCATTACGTCGAGAAGAATGGCGGTCGGCGGATCGTCTGAGCTTACGGCGCTCAACAGCCAGAGGAGCGCGTCGTCGCCGTCCGCCTCGTGGTGAGTGCGGTAGCCCTCTGCCTGCAGGTTGAACAGCAGGCCTTGTGCGAGATGCTCTTCGTCCTCGATGACTGCGATCAGTGGTGAAGTGCTCATGCGGTCTCTCTTTGTGTGGAGTTGTTCGCGATGGAGAGTGGTAGACGCATCAGCATCGTGGTCCCGCGGTGGACGCCCTCGCTGATCGCTCTGATACTGCCACCGTGTTGGCGCGCGATGGTGCTCACGAGGAAGAGACCGAGTCCTGTGCCTTTGATTTTGACACGGTCGTTCGAGGCGGCGCGATAGAAGCGTTTGAAGATGCGTTTCAGGTCGCGTGAGGCCACGCCAAGGCCTGTGTCCTTGATGGAGAGGACGACCCAGGTGTAGCGTTCGATGCCGATGCGGCACTGAATGTCAACACCATTTGGCGAGTACTTTACGGCGTTGTCGAGAAGGTTCAGGACGGCGGTTCGCAGGTCGTCTGGATTTCCCATGACGTAGAGCCGGACATCGCCGGGTACTGACGCCAGCGTGATGGCCTCCGGTTTGAGGTGGTGACGGTTGAGGACTGTCGCGATGCAGTTGGCGACGAGAGGGTAGAGTTCGATGCGCGTGCGCTGGCCTGTGCGCTGGCGATGACCTAGCTCTCCTGCCTTCAGAATGGTTTCCACGGTGCCGAGCAGTCGATCTGTGTCCTCGCGCATGATGGCGTAGAAGCGCTGACGCTGCTGATCGTCGACCGGGCGGCGCGCGAGCGTGTCGAGATAGAGGCGGATGCTCGCGATAGGCGTCTTCAGCTCGTGGGTGACGGCGTTGAGGAAGGAGTCCTGGCGCTCGTTGCGGCGGATCTCGCGGACGAGAAAGACGGTGTTGAGGACCACGCCTGCGATGAGGATGCCGAAGAGCAGTACGCCAACGATGTCGAGGGCGAAACGGCGTCCGTTGTTGTGGATCCAGGTGATGTTGAGCGTGAGCGCCAGGGCGGTGAGGAAAACACCAAGGGTGATGAAGATTGCCTTGGCTCCGCGGCGGCGTGTGAGGTTCATATCTGGATAGGAGTATAGCGGGCGGGGCACCTCCCACGAGGCGGGGTAAAATCTGGAGCGGATTGGAGTTAGGATCGTAATCCAGGCTGTGGTTACTTCGGGCTCACGTACAGTGTTGAGTGATACGTGCCGAGCGCGAGGAGCAGTCCGAGACCGTTGAGCTGAGAAAGAGCTGGGGATGACGAAACCCCGCGCTGGGCGGGGCTATTCCTAGCTTTTACTATACGCGGCGTGTCAAGGGTTTGATAACAGCGGACTTCCGGTTGGAACGGCAACCAGAGACGAAGAAGACGCAGAGCGGTAGCTCTGCGTCTTCCCTGATGGCGGGGCTCGTTATGCGCCTGCTGGCTTGGGGTTTGCAGCATCGAACTTCGCGATCTGGACCTTTTTGGCAAGGCCAAGCTTTTCCATAACCCAGATGCCGTAGTAGTTGATGTCGAACTCATACCAGGTAAGGCCATGACGAGCGCTGACCGGATGAGCGTGATGGTTATTGTGCCAACCTTCGCCGCCGGTGAGAAGCGCGACCCACCAGTTGTTGCGCGAGTCGTCTTTGGTCTCAAAGCGTCGTGCGCCCCACAGGTGGGTTGCCGAGTTGACGAGCCAGGTGGCGTGCAGGCCGAGCGTGACGCGGAGGAATGTGCCCCAGAGGAGCATGCCGAGAGCACCGACTATGCGGTGACCGGCAGGAGCCAGAACTGCACCGAGGGCGATCTGCAGAAGTCCTGTGATGACGATGGGCATGTAGTGGTACTTCGACAGCCACACATGTACGCGGTCGCGGGTGAGGTCAGGAGCGTAGCGGCCGAGGAGCGCGGTCTCAGAGTGCAGCGCGCGACCAGAGAGAATCCAGCCGGCGTGCGCCCACCAGGTACCATCGTGCGGCGTGTGCGGGTCGCCTTCGTGGTCGGAGTTCTGATGATGTACGCGATGCGTGGCTACCCAGAAGATCGGTCCGCCTTCGAGTGCGAGGCAGCCGCAGATGGTGAGGAAGTACTCGAGCCAACGCGGGACGCGGTAGCCGCGGTGCGTCAGCAGGCGGTGATAGGCCATACCGATGCCAACGTTGATCGCGAAGAAGTACATGACGACGAACGCGGCCAGATTCTTCCAGCTAAAGAAGAAGAGCGCAGCGATGGCACCGACGTGAAAGGCTCCCATGGCGATCGTTGTGATCCAGTTGATACGGCCCTGCTGGTACTCGCGGCCCATGCGCAGATCCTGCTTGATCTTTTCAGTGGTCTGCTTGACGACGAGGAGAGGGTTTGACGGGATAGAGCTGAGGTTTTCAATCTCGGGTAGTGTGGAGTTCATCAGTGTGTTCACTTCCTTGTGTACCATCTATCGCAACGATATCCCGGGAGGCATGGAGCCGTGTGTAAGAGTTTTGTAATGGCGCAGAGCGTAAGGCAGAGGGTAGCAGAGCGTGATTTGTGGTCGGCCATGCTTCGTTCCGCGGTATTGATATCCGCGTCTTTGTGGGGATTTTCGCCGCTCTCACAGGCTCAGCAGGGTAACGTTACTTCACCTGGACAGATGATCGATCTGCCGACGAGTAAACAACTATTTGCTCCGACGCCGGGTTCTCTGCAACGGTTGAACAGCCTTCCTATTTCGCTCGCGGTCTCGCCAGACGGGAAGTGGGTGGTTTCACTGAATGCCGGCTATGGCACGGCTGAGTCGCGTTATGCACAGTCGCTTGCCGTACTGAACACTTCTACAGGTGAGGTCAAGGACTTTCCGGATGATCGCGTGGGTGAGCGCGCTCCGCAGACATTCTTTTCCGGGCTTGCGTTTAGCGCCGATGGGACTAAGGTGTATGCGAGCATGGCGTCTACCACTGACCCTGTCGGTGGCAGTAATGGCAAGACCGGCAACGGCGTTGTGGTCTATGACTTTCATGATGGCGTTTTGACGCCCAAGACGTTTCTGAAGCTGCCTCTTGTGCAGCTTGCCAGTGGACGGCACACGGACTATCGCGAGCAGGATGGTGGCGCGCTGGCGATACCGTATCCAGCGGGCATTGTGGTGGTTGGTGGAGAGCATGAACACCTGTTGGTGAGTGAGAATCTTGCCGATGCCGCTGTGCTGATGGACGCAGCAACGGGAAAGGTAGAGCGCAGCTTCGATCTTTCTGCCAGCGATGCTGTGCCGTCTACCTATCCTGTGGGAGTGGTTGCGACGAACGACGGTGAGCGCGCGTTCGTTTCGCTGTGGAATGCGAGTGAGGTTGTTGAGCTGAACCTCAAGACAGGTGCGATTGTGCGGCGGGCGTCGTTGCTGAAGCCCAAGTCGGCGATTGCACCGGGCACGCATCCTTGCGCGCTGTTGCTGGATGAGCGTGCGGGTGTGCTCTATGCTGCTCTTGCGAATCGTGACGCCGTGGCGGCGATTGCGGTTGGCACTCCCCATGAACCGGAGCTTGCGGTTCGCGGCTACTTCGACACTCGCCTGCCGGGACAGAGTTATTTTGGCGCTGAGCCGAACGCGCTTGCGATGAATGCCAGTGGCACGCGGCTCTATGTTGCGAACATGGGGTCTGACACGGTGGCGGTGATTGATCCGCGCAAACTTCGCAGCATGGAGAAGGCGAAGGGTATGGTTGAGCCGATCGGTTTTGTGCCGACGGAGCTTATGCCTGTCTCGCTGGCGTCGAGTGGGGGCAAGCTGTATATCGCCACGGACAAGGGCAAGGGAACTGGGCCGAACAACATGCAGCAGCGGCCGATACCGGGCGACAAAGATGGCCGGCACGGACGCAGCACGTTTACGTACGCGCCGACGCTGCTGTATGGCTCGCTGGCGACGGTTGGTGAGAGTGAGTTGGAGGGGACGCTCAAGGACTCAACCGAAGTGGCGTTGGAGTCGAACCGCATAAAGGCCGCGGAGGAGACGTTGCCGTTTGTCGGCGGCAAGAATCCGATCAAGCATGTGATCTACATCATTCGCGAGAACCGGACGTATGACCAGATACTGGGTGACCTCACGAAGGATGGTAAAGCTGTTGGCAATGGCGATCCTTCGCTGACGATGTATGGTGAGGCCATCACACCCAACGCGCACAAGCTCGTGCTGCAGTTTGGTGTGCTGGATAACTTTTATGATTCGGCCGAGGTTTCTGGCGATGGGCACGTGTGGTCGAATGCGGCCATCGGTACAGATTACCTGGAGCGCACATGGCAGCAGAACTATCGTGGACGCCAGCGCACGTATGACTACGAAGGCATGGTCGCGGATGGATACCCACTATTGCAGCACATTCCTGACGTGGAGGAGCCTGCGAGCGGGTACATCTGGGGCGACATGGCTTCACACGGCCGAACTACTTACAACTTTGGCGAGTACATCTCTTCGGTCTTCTGTGGCGACAAGAAGGGCCATACGACGACCGATCCAAAGGCTGGTCCGATGCCTGGCGGAGAGCGTGCTTGCGCGACCGACTCCGTGAAGCCTGGCGATGTGCTACCGGAGGCCTGGGGCGGCGGCAAGAACCTGTGGCCGTGGGCGATTCCGCGGCTGGCGCAGAATATTCCGACCAAGCCTGAACTCGTGGGCCACTTTGCGGAGGAGGCTCCGGACTTCAACCTGAGGATACCGGACCAGATTCGCGCAGAGGTTTTCATGCGGCACCTCGCGCATTGGAAGACGGACCTCGCTGCGGGTCATGACACCATGCCGAACTTTATCGAGATGAGGCTGGGCAACGATCACACGGCGGGAACCACGCCGGGTGGGCCAACGCCGAAGTCGCTGGTGGCGGACAACGACCTTGCGATCGGACGGCTGATTGATGCGGTTTCGCACTCCGCGTACTGGGACAACACGGCGTTCTTTATCCTGGAAGACGATGCGCAGAATGGCGGGGACCATGTGGATGCGCACCGTTCACTCGCGATTGTCGTCAGCAAGTATGCGCCGCATCCGAAGGACGGCCAGGCGGCGGTTGTGGATAGCCGGTTCTACTCGACGGTCAGCGTGCTGCGCACGATTGAGGCGCTTGAGGGTGTGCCGCCGATGAACAACAACGATGCGCTGGCGTCGCTGATTGGGACACTGTTCAGCGGGCCGGGCGATCAGCCGGCGTATAACGCGGATGAGTCGAACCGCGAAAATGGCTTGATTTACACAGCGAACAAGAAGAATGCGCCGGGCGCTGCCGCATCGCAGAAGATGGATTTCACGCATCCTGACCGCGCGGACTCCAGCAAGCTGAACGTCATTCTTTGGCAAGATGCTAAGGGGAGTCAGCCAGTACCGGCGATGTTGCTGGAGAAGCATAAGAAGGTGAAGGACGATGACGACGACTAACGCGATAGAATAAGAGTCGTGCATATGACAGAAGAAGCGGCCAGCGACCGCGTGGTTCCGCGTGAGTCCATCCAGCAGTTTCGGCCCTTGGTGGTCGCCGACCAGCGGGGAATGCAAGGTGCCAGTCTCCGGGAACCGGTGGTTCTGGCTCGTGTCTTCTGGATCGTGTGCGTGGTGTCCATCCTGGTCTGGAGCCTGATCCCTTCGTACGCAGTTGGTTGGGATGTTGATGTTTATAAGAACGCCGTGCTGTCTCTGCGTGCAGGGCATGATCCTTATGCGGATGCGATCGCGGTGCAGAAGGCTTATCAGCTGAATCCGCGAGCGTATCAGCCGGGTGTGCCGATTCCGTTCAGCTATGTCTACTCGCCGATTACGCTGCCGGTGCTGCGTGCGGTGGGCGCGCTGCCGTTTGCCTTGACGGTGCCGGTCTACTGGATCGTTTTCTTTGCCCTGATTCTGCTGGGGCTTTGGGCGGTGATGCAGCTCGTTCAGCCCAGTGAACGGGCGGTGTTTGGGATGCTGGCGCCGTTCGCGATCTTCTTTCCGGGCATGTTGGCGAATGATATCTTTTTCAGCGGCAACGTGGCGTACCTGCTGTATGCCCTGGTGCTTGCGGCGGCGGTGCGCGGCTGGCGGCGCGATCGCTGGGCGCTGTTCTACCTTGCGGTGCTGTTCGCAGGCTGCTGCAAGACGCCGATGCTGACGCTGCTGGCGATTCCTGTGTTTTCTGCACGGCGGCAGTGGTTGCCGGCGATTGCGACGGGTGCTGCTGGTATGGTGTCGTTCCTGCTACAGCCGGTGATCTGGCCGCAGCTGTTTCGTCATTACCTGGAGGCCGTCGATCTGCAGTTCCGGTTTAACAGGGACTTCAGCAGCAGTCCTGCGGGGCTGATTGCGAATGCACTGTTCTTACATGTGCCGTACAAGATCACCAGCTCGGTCTCGTATCTGGCCTATGCGGTGGTGATTGTGGTGGCGCTGTTCCTGCTGTCGCGACGGTTTTTCGCAGGGAAGTTGACGCTGGAGCAGTTTGGGCCGGTGCTGCTCTTGGGTACGGTTCTGCTGAATCCACGGATCATGGAGTACGACATTGCTCCAATTACGATTCCTGTGGCGCTGATCGTATGGCGGCTTGCCAAGCGTGGCCGGACGACGCTGCAGGCTGCGGTTGGGATGACGGCGGTCTTCGCGGTGATCAACTATCTCGCAGTGCGAGACCACGCCGGGCTGACCAATCCACCGTGGAAGTTGACTGCCGGCTGTTTCCTCGTAACCGTGTTTGCGACTGGGGCTTGGCAGCTATTCCAGGGGTCGCCGGATGAAGTGGCTTCCATTGACGAGCCGGATGCGGAGCTGGTCGAGGTGGCGAGCTAGCGTTGCTCCTACCCCTCCCGAAATTTTGAGGTAAGATCCGCAGCACATTGGGGTTAGGGGTGGAACCCAGTTTGAGGTTCAAGTGGAGTGACAAGCGGTGGCCCGGTTCTCGACGGTCTTGAGTTTAGAAGGAGTTGACACGGCGAAACCCCGCCTGAGCGGGATTTTTATTTACTAGCTTTATTGTAGATGGGGTGTCAAGGGGGAGAGCGGAGGCTGTATGGGAGAAAAGCCTCACGCAGAGTACGCAAAGAAAGGCGCAATGTTGCGCGATGTGAAGACTAGTCGAGGGTGTCGGTTTGGAGCAAATCGGCTTCGATGGGTTCGATAACGAAGGAGTCGTCGCGCTTCTTCTGCCAGGTGAAGAGGTTGCTGATGGAGTAGTTCCAGACCGAGCTGATGATGATGCCGGCGAGACCTGCGAGATACCAGGGGTGGCCCTCCACGAGCAGGACGTGTGCGAATGTGACGTTGGCCCACGCGCCGAAGGAGCAGGCGATCCAGAATGAGGCCAGTCCGGTGACGAGGCGGCCGCCGCGCAGGCTGCGGTCGCGGTAGGTGACCATGTTGTTGATGAAGAAGTTGCCGGTCATGGCGACGTAGGTGGCGAGGGCCTGGGCGACGAAGAAGTTCTCGTGCACGCCGTAGAGGAGTGTCGTTAGCGCCAGCAGGTGGGTTGCGATGCCGATAGCCCCGACCAGCGAGAACATGACGAAGCGTGCAGGGATGGTGGCGCCGAGGAACTTGTTGAGAACCAGGAAGAGGTACTCGACGCCGGTGTTGACGTCGAGCTTGCTGGCGCCGTGCTGGCGGGTGCGGAAGCAGTAGCCAACCTCGCCGAAGCGGACAGGGCGGGGGCTGGAGGCGAAGATGTCGACGAGGATCTTGAAGCCGGTGCCCTGGAGGTTGTGGACGACCTCGGTGAAAAAGCTGCGAGTCACGAGGAAGTAGCCGCTCATGGGGTCGGAGAGATCGCAGGAGCAGACGGCGCGGCTGAGTTTGTGGCCGAGGCGGGAGAGCAGGACGCGGTGCGAGGCGAAGTCGCCCATGCTGCCGCCGACGGCGTTGCGGGTGCCGATGACGATGTCGAGGACCTCGCGGCGGAGGCGGTCGAGCATCTGGGGCAGGATGGTCTCGTCATGCTGTAGGTCGGCATCCATGACGCCGACGACCTCGGCGGAGGAGGATAGGATGCCTTCGGTGCAGGCGGAGGCGAGGCCGCGGCGACCGATGCGCTGGATGACGCGGATGCGGGTGTCGCGGCGGGCAAAGGAGCGGACGAGATCGGCGGTTCCGTCGGGGGAGTCGTCGTCGACGAAGATGGCCTCCCAGTGAAGGCCCTGGAGGGTGAGGTCGAGCCGGCGGATAAGCTCGGCGATGTTGCCTCGTTCGTTGAAGGTCGGGATGACGAGTGCGAGGTCTAGACGGCAGGCTGTGTGCGTGTCAGGAGCCGGCGATGAGGCAGTAGTGGGGTTCAAACAAACATCTCCAGGCGACGTGCCTCCTTGTTGGACGGACGAGGGGGAGTCTTACGGATCAAATGGCCCGTGGCACATTGCCGTCAATCTCGTAGACGATTGTATCCCTGTGAATGGGTTACGAAGGGCGGATATTCGTTCTGGTACCCGGGAGGAACGGTAATAGTCCCGAGTTAAATTGGGTTGCGGAAAGATAACATCTTGCAAAAATGTAGGGATCTCTCCGGTACGGCGGCAAATGCGCCTCCTTCGGTCGAGAGGACATTCTGAGGTTGGATCTATAACGGTCTTGCGGTGAGGTTCGGTGACAGTTCTGCAGTGAGGGCTAGCGGAGGAAGACGCTGAGTTCGGCGGCGGCGGCGCGGAGCGGTGGGAGGAAGCGAGTCTGCATCTCCAGCATGGGCATGCGGGGGGCGTGACCGCTTAGGTTCACCGTGGCGACGACGCGACCATTGCCCGCGTGGACGGGGACTGCGATGGAGCGCAGGCCGACCTCGTACTCCTGGTCGCAGAGGGCGTAGCCGTTGCGGCGTACGTTGCGGAGGGCCAGGCGGAGCTTGTCGACCGAGTTGATGGTGCGGGGCGTGAATTGGGTTAGGACTACGCGCGAGAGGTACGCTTCGAGCTGATCCTGCGGGAGGTAGGCGAGCAGGACGCGACCCATGCTGGTGCAGAAGGCGGGCAGGCGCGAGCCAATGTGGAGATCGACCGACATGACTCGGGTGAC
This sequence comes from Acidobacteriaceae bacterium, assembly GCA_903970395.1. Lineage (GTDB taxonomy): Bacteria > Acidobacteriota > Terriglobia > Terriglobales > Acidobacteriaceae > Granulicella. The sequence continues at coordinate 2,666 of CAJCIM010000038.1, read as the reverse complement.
GGAGGTGCGGGCGATGTAGACGATCTGCTCGCCATCGAGCGTGGCTACGGAGAAGCTTTCGCCATAGGCTGCGGACATGCGCTCAAGGATGGGCTGCGCGGCGTTGGCGAGAGTGCTGGACGCGGTGTAGGTGTTGGCCAGCGTGAGCATCTTGGGGCGCAGGGAGTAGCGCTGCGACTCATCCGCACCGGCGAAGCCGAGCTTGACGAGGGTGTACAGACATCGGCGCACAGCGGCGCGGGAGAGGCCGGTGCGCAGGCTAAGCTGCGAGATGGTCATCTGCGGCGTCTGCGGTGTGAAGGCTTCGATGACGACGAGGCCGCGAGCGAGGGAGGCCATGAAGTTGGGGTCGCCGGAGTACTGGTCGAGTGCGGTTCCGGGGAGGACTTTGGCGCGCGGGGTGGCCGGGTTGGACGGGGTGGCGGGTGCGGTCAGCACGGCAGAAGGCGGCGGCATGGCTCGGATTCTCCTGGGCCGCAGAGAGAGCCTTGGGATAAGGTTCGATTGCCGCCCTGCATCTACGATAAACGCACGAGGGTTTGGGCGCAAGTAGTGTGTCACGCGAGTGGGCGGTTTTCTGAATTTCGAGGGCAGCGGTCTGCTGATCTACTTTGCCGGAGAGAGCGTTGCGCCGCTAAGTTGAGCGATGGCCCCCAGGGTGGTTTGTGCCGCGTTTAGACCCAGGCGGAAGTCGTCGTCACTGTAGAAGGAGTAGACGTCGGTGGGCTGGTGGTGTTGTGGGTCCCAGCCGGCTCCCATCTGCGCGCCGCGTTCTACCTCACGCAGGCTGAGGGACGGGGTGAGGTCCATGAAGGGGGAGGAGTCGGTGTTGGTCATGTGCGGACCGACGTTGGCGGGATAGTCCGTGGCGTATTTGTCGTCGGCGAGTTGGAACTTGTGGGCCAGGGCCATCGCGGCTTCGGCGAACTTCGATGTGACCTGGTACTCGATGTTGATATCTGCCTCGGGGCGCTGCTCTTTGCTCATGGTACCGTCCTTGTGCGGCATGCCGTGATCGAACATCATCATGTCGTGCTGAACCATGCCAAGCCACTTTGGCTCAGGATATTTGCCCGATCCTGGAGGGTTTTCGATGCCCTGCAGGTCTTTGCGCTGGTCGACGTAGGCGCGCGCGCCGTTGAGGCCGGTCTCTTCGTTATTCCAGAGCGCGAAGCGGATGGAGACGTCGGTGGTGACGCCGGGACTCGAAAAGATACGGGCGAGCTCCATCACGAGTGCGGTGCCAGAGCCATCGTCGTTGGCGGCTTCGCCCCATCCGATGCCGTCCATGTGGGCGCCGAGGATGTACATCTGATCGGGGTGTTTGGAGCCGATCTTGGTGCAGTAGACCTCTTCGCGTTCGCCGGGGACGGAAGGAGGCGTGTCCAGGGCTCGGAGTGTAGGATCGGGCTGCTTCATTGGGTCTTCGTTGACGGTGTCGGGGAAGATATTGCCGCGTTTGCGCGAACCACCGGGACCGACAGAGGGGTCGATGGAGCCGCGCGCTCCTCCACCAGTGCGTGGCGCTGGCTGGTAGTCGTACTTGATGCGTTCGGTGTTGGTGCAGCCGTAGCTCTTGAGCTGAGCTTCGATCCAGTCGACGGCTTTGCGGTTACGCTCGGTGCCCTGGCGGCGGTCTCCGAACTGCGTGAGGCCTTTGATGGTGGCCTTGTAACGATCGAGCGTGAGCTGGCCGACCATGGTGGCGATTGGGTCGGGTGGTGCGGGCGTCGACGCGGTGACGGAGGAAGGCTGTTGTGACCAGGCGGCGCTGCAAAGGGCGACGGTGCAAAGGCAGAGAAGCAGAGAGCGAAGGGCTCTGGCAGCCATGGGTTCCTTGAGGTGAAGAAATTTAAAGGCAGTGATCTTCGGTTACTGTAACACCGCGCAAGCGAGCAAAAGAACGCGGCCCGCACATACGAAGTGTGCGGGCCGGCGTTGAGAATGAGGCTTCTACGTGTAATTACTTAGTGGCTCGGTAACGATTGATGAGGTTGGTGGTGGATGTGTCGTGGGCGGTGGGTGCGGGGGCTGCGGGGGCTTCGATTTCGCCGAGGATCTTGGTGGCGAGGACCTTGCCTAGTTCGACGCCCCACTGGTCGAAGGAGTCGATGGACCAGATGACGCCCTGGGTGAAGACGTTGTGCTCGTAGAGAGCGATGAGCTTTCCGAGGAGCTCGGGTGTGAGCTCGTTGGCGAGGATGACGTTGGAGGGGCGGTTGCCTTCAAAGACCTTGTGTGGAACGAGGTTGTCGGGGACGCCTTCGTCCTTGACCTCTTCAGCGGTCTTGCCAAAGGCGAGGGCTTCTGCCTGAGCGAAGACGTTGGCCATCAGCATGTCGTGATGACGGCCGAGTGGGTTGAGGGACTTGCTGAAGCCGATGAAGTCGCAGGGGATGAGGCGGGTGCCCTGGTGAATGAGTTGGTAGAAGCTGTGCTGGCCGTTGGTGCCGGGCTCGCCCCAGTAGATGGGACCGGTGTCGGCGTCGACGTGTTTGCCGTCGAGGGTGACGTGCTTGCCGTTGGACTCCATTGTTAGCTGCTGGAGGTAGGCGGGGAAGCGCTTGAGGTACTGCTCGTAGGGCAGGATGGCGATGGTCTGCGCGTTGAAGAAGTCGGTGTACCAGACGGTGAGAAGACCCATCAGGACAGGGAGATTCTTTTCG
>CAJCIM010000037.1 GCA_903970395.1 Acidobacteriaceae bacterium | reverse complement strand
CGGTGAACTTGCGGCGGTCGTTGACTACGAACTCTTTGATCTCTGCCATGATTTGCTTTCTTGTTCTCAGGATGCTGTGCGGAGCAGATGGCTCCGATGTGCTGCGGAGTGACGATGTCTATGAAATATGGATGCTACTTCGGGGGCCGGGGTGTTGCGATGCCGCCGGGATAGGCGAGCGGCTCGTGGCGATCAAGCGCCTCACGTCTAGCGTAGCCGAGTGCGAGCGTGATGTCGCCTTCGGGCAGCGGAATGATGGCGGCGGATGTCAGCTCGCCGACGGTTTTGCCGTTGGCTTCCAGTGGTGCTGGAAGCGTGGGCAGCTTGCCGGTGAGCGTGAACTGCAGGAAGGTGCGGTGGACCTGGCCGCGGGAGTGGATGCGCTCGACGATCTCCTGCCCGAGGTAGCAGCCTTTGCTGAAGTGCAGGGCGTGTGCCTGGGCGGTCTCCTGCGGGAGGTCCTTGTTGGTTTCGGTGTTGCGGATGTCTGTGCCGTAGCGCGGGGTGGCTGAGAGGATTCGGTAGGCTTCGACGGTTTCGGGGGAGAGCTTCCGCGTCTCAAAGAACTCGATCTGCCGGTAAAGCTCTTTGTATACTCCGCGCGGACCCCATACCTCAAAGGTGTGAATGTCCGATTGGCTATGCGTTAAAATGATGACTTTATTACCTTCGAGACTTGCGTAAGTGAAGGAATTCGGCTGTGGCGCTACAAAGAGTTCTCCAGGTCGCCCTTCAACGATGCGTGTTATAAGATCAACTGCTCTAGCTCCTGTAACGGCTAGGCCCATTGGATCAGGGTCGAATTGAGAGCCGGCGATGTGGACGCCTTTCTTGAGTTCGACGTCGTCCATGATGATGAACTTGTCGAGGATTTGGTGGATGGTTTCAATCTGCGACTTATCAGTTTCTAGTAAGAACGCTGCGTCCCCTCCGCCGGGTTCGCGGTAGATGGTGCAGTCGCCTTGGATGCGGCCCTGGGCGTTAAGGAGGAAGTTGTAGTTGCCTTCGCTGGGGGCGAGGTCCTTGATGTTGTTGGTGACCATGCCATTGAGCCAGCGGGTGGCGTCGGGGCCGGTGATGCGCAGGAAGGCGCGGGCTATTGATCCATAGTTCTGGTTATCGCTCGATGGAGCGAAGGCTGCGCCGTGGAGGATGGCTGCGAGTTCGGTGGCGTTTGTCATACGTCTTTTCTGGCCCCTGCCTTTTTTCGAGCTAAAATCCGCAGCCGATTGGACTTAGTGGCAGATGCCCAAGGAGCAGATTGCGAGGTTTGTGGCTTCCGTCTTCCCCTGTTTCTATTGTAGCGAGTTGGGGAGAGAAAACGTTTAGGTGGATGTTGTTGTGGAGGCTGGGGTTGGGTGAGGGTGGGGGTTGACAGCATCTGTGGCGGGGTCTTAAGCGCAGATGCTCCGCAGGAATGACAACCAAAGAGACAAAAGCGAACGCAAAGCTCCTCATGGTTTGGAGCTGGACGGCTTTCGAGTGAGCAAAAGAAAACTTCGGATGAGTACACTGAGTCTGATAGTGGAGTTGGTGCGTAACAAGATTGCGGAGGGTGTGTGAACGGACGATCGGTTTGGGTGGGAGTGGTGCTGGTGGGGATGGCGTGTGCTCAGGGAGTGGCGCAGCAGCCGACGCAACAGCCGAGTGGCGATGGCAAGGCGATGCCCCCTGTATTGGAGAGCGGGCAGACGACGATCACCGAGGACTCCGGTGACAAGAAGGCCGCGGGCGATACGTTTTTGACGCCTGACCAGGAGAAACAGCTGATCGCCAGCGAGGACAAAATTCTGCACTTTGTGAGCAAGGACACGCAGCTACCGATTCTCGCGCCGGTGAAGTGCAGGTTTGTGTCGCGTGAGAGCGTGAACAAGGATCTGCGGAAGAAGTTCGATGAGGACAAGGGCGCTAAGCGCATGGAGCGCAGCGAGTTGGTGCTGAAGAAGTTTGGGCTACTGGACCAGACGTTTCAGCTGAAGCCGTTTTTGCTGAGTCTGCTGACCGAGCAGATCGCAGGATTCTATGACAACAAGACGAAGGTGATGAACCTGCTGAACTGGGTATCGCTGGATGAGCAGGCCCCAGTGATGGCGCATGAGCTGACTCATGCATTGCAGGACCAGAAGGTGGGCCTGACGAAGTGGGACGACAATGAGATTGAAGGTACGGCGAAGAACGTGGCCGAGGACCAAAAGCACATTGCAGTGGATGAGACGGACACGGCTCGCGAGGCAGTGCTAGAGGGCCAAGCGATGGTGAGCTTTGCCGATTATGCGCTCGAGACGAACGGGCATCCGGGCAAGACGCTGAAGGATTTTCCGCAGATGGCGGACCTGCTGTCGCAGGGTGCGGGCGATTCGGCAGACAGCCCGGTGCTGTCGCGTGCGCCGTTGGTGCTGCAGCAGTCGCTGCTGTTTCCTTATACGAGCGGACTGACGTTTGAGCAGACGGTGCTGGTGAAGGACGGCGTGGGCAAGGCGTTTGCGGGCGTGCTGGAGAACCCGCCGAGTTCGAGCTACGAGATTATGACTCCAGAGGCGTACCGGCACCACGTCGGCGTGCCGGTAATGCGATTGCCGGATGTCCATCCGATGCTGAAGGAAGCAGGCTATGAGCCGTATGACGTAGGTGTGATGGGCGAGCTGGATGTGCGGATGACGGCTGAGCTGTTTGGCGGGCGTCCGCTAGCGGAGGCGTTGGCTCCAGAGTGGAACGGCGGTGTCTATTACGCAGCGCAGCGCAGGAGCGCGACCGCGGCAGAAAAGGACACGACGGCATCGATTGCAATTCTGTACAGCTCGCGATGGAAGAATGCGGACTCGGCACATAGCTTTTTCGATGTGTTTGAGGAGGAGCTTCCGCGGCAGTACGACGGGCTGAAGCGCCGTAATTCCGACGAGATGGACGAGAACGAACGAGTGTACTCCACCAAAGAGGGCGACGTGCTGCTGACTCTGAAGGACAACACAATGTGGGTGAGCGAGGGCTTTGAGCTGCCGCTGGCGCGCAAGCTGCGCGATGCGACGGATGCGGTGAATGCGCCGCTGGGCAGTGGGCCGGTGCTGACGGCGAAGACCATGCCGGTGGATAAAGACCTGGTTGGTGGGCTGATAAAGACAATGGCCAGTTTTGGGATGATGAAGGCTGGTCTGGAGTGGGGAACGCCGTAGTTGCTCAGATGGTACGGTCGTTCGATGAGGTAACAATGACCGTGCCATCATCGCAACTGTGAAAGCTTTACATGAACGAAGAGCGAAGACTGGCTGGCGATGCGCGTGTCTCCTGGCGGATGCTGGGTGCTGCTTTTGCGGGGGCATTTGTGTTTTTGTATCTGAGAACCTTTCTACTTCGCGGGACTCCATTTGTAGCGGCGGATGACCAGGATCTGTTTTTTGCGCGTGCGATCCGCATTCTGCATGGTCAGGTGCCGTACCGGGATTTCTTCGAGATTGTGACGCCAGGCACGGAGTTGCTGTATGCAGCGGCGTTTCGTGTGCTGGGGGTTCATGCGTGGGTCATTGACGCATGGGCGATTGCAGTGGGCACCGGATTCTGCGTGGCGCTGACGCGGATGGCGCAACGGCTGTTTTGCGGGCCGACTGTTCTGCTGCCGGCAGCGCTCTTTTTGGTGATGGACTTCAACAGCGGGCTGGACCTGACACACCAGTGGTACAGCACCTTGGCTGCCTTGTGCGCGGCGGGCGTACTGATGGGCGGCAGCAACCTGCGACGTCTGTTTGCGACGTCTACACTTTGCGCCGCGGCTACTCTGTTCACGCAGACCAAGGGTGTCTTTGTGTTTGTAGCTTTGTCGGTGTACCTGGTGTGGGTTGAGCCTGCAAAGGACGCAGGCGCGCGGCGAAGAATCGAGCGGCTTGCGGTCTTTGTGTTGCCCTACCTTGCGATTGTGCTGGGAGTGCTAGGCTACTACGTCGCGAAGGCCGGGCTGCATCCGCTGTGGTTCGACCTGGTGACGTTTCCCGAGAAGTACATGAGCACCGCTGAGGTGAATAGGCCAATAACGTATCTACACCAATTGCACCAGCTGCCGCAGATTGTGCGGGCGCATCGGGCGGTGGATACGGTTCAGATTGTGCCGATTGTGTTTATCTATCTGCTTGTGCCGTTTGCCTACGTGGTGGGGGGATGCCTGTTGTGGCGCAAGCGCACGGAGATGGCAGGCTCCGTCTGGCGGCAACTGGTGTTGATTCATCTGGTGGGTGTCGCTCTCTTTTTAGCGATTGCGCCTGGGCCACGGCATTTCCGGCTGTGTACGGTTGCGCCGCCTGCTGTGTTGATCTATGTGTGGCTGGTAGACCGGAGTGGCAGGAGGACCCTGCTACTGTCTCTGTCCTGGATAATTGCGGCAGGCTTTGGGCTGCTGTTGCCTCTGCATCGTCAGATGGGTTGGCATGCGGTGCTGGACCTGCCGATTGGCCGGACAGCCTTCAGCGACCGGCAACTCTACGATGAGTTTCAGTGGGCTGCGCGGCAGAGCCACCGGGGCGAGATGGCCTTCAATCACGCGGCGTTAGGGCTTTACCTATCGCTGGAGAATCCTACCGCAACGGAGTTTGTTAACTATGACGAGACGACGCGGCCGGAGCAGGCAGCGGCGCTGCTGAAGGCGATTGCGCGGCGTCCACCACAGTTCATTGTGCTGGAACCGGCGAGAGGTGCGGTGAGCAGTGTCGACCATGCGGCACCGTTTCGTGAGTATGTCTACGCTCATTACAGGCTTGCGAAGGTCTTTCCGCTGAACCACTCGGCATCCAAGGAAGAGATATGGGTGTTTGATGCGCTGGTTGAGGACCGCATGGGGTACTAGGTCTTAGCGCGCTGGCGTAGAAGCCGGGTGCTTCCCAGGTTTTTGCAGGGAGCGCTCTATTCGCGTACCTCACCGTTCAACGGCCCGCGGGTGGGAGAGCAAAGAGGGCGTTGGAGGACTGGAAGAGGCGGCCGTCGAGGTTGTTGTAGTCGTTGTAGGTGGCGATGAAGCGGTAACCGAAGGGGCGCAGGAACTGGTCGATGGTGAGGAGGCCGGTGCCGGGGTCGTGGGGTTCAACCTGGAGGTCGTTGCATTCGAGGTAGATGAAGCGGATGCCGCTGCTTTTCAGGATGCCGATAGCCCCATGAAGGACCATGAGGTCGAAACCCTCTGTGTCGATCTTGAGGAGGTCGATATCGTGGATGGCGTGTTGGGCGCAAAAGGCGTCGATGGTGGTGACGGGGACGTCGATGGGGGACGTTGGCTGAAAGCGGCCGAGGGTGTGGAAGTCAGGCTTGAGGGTATTGACCCGGGAGTCCGTGTAGACGGTCATGGGCAGGGTGCCGGGGGCAGCTCCGATGGCGGAGTTGATGGTGTGGATCTGCGGGTGGGCGGCGGTGGCGGCGTCAAGCTGGGCGTAGGTGGCGGGGTGGGGCTCAAAAGAGAAGATGCGTGCGCTGGGGAAGCGGCGGGTGAGTTCGAGCGCCGTAGAGCCGTTGTTGGCTCCGATGTCGAGGATGGTTGTGAGGGATACTGACCAGGCGGCGGCAAGGCGTTCGATATCGTTGTATTGGCAGATGCCGAAGCGCGAGGCGTCGGTGACGAGGAGCTCGGCGTGGAGCAGCGGGCGCGCGAAGACGCCGAAGACGGCAGCGAGAATGCGATGGATCAGCGAGCGAGGAGGCACGTGCTGAGGGTAGCAGGGGCTATTGGTTCTGGTTGAGGCTCATGATGTTGAGCTGGGTGAGGCCGTGGAGCCAACGGGCGGGCTTGGTGTCGGTGGTGTTGACGAGCTCGATGGCTCCGCCTTCGGTGTTGGGAAGGCCGCCGCTCTTGGAGACGGCGACGATGACCTGGCCGTGGCTGAATGCGGGTTCGACCTCCGCGGCGGAGTAGATGACGTAGTAGTGGTCGGTGCCGGTGGCGATGACGGTGCTATGCAGGATGAGTGGCTGGGTCTCTTTGGTGGCGGTGAGGCCGGCCCTGGCGAGCACATCGGAGAGCAACGGGCCGGTGTAGTCCTCGTCTGCGTTGCGGTGCTCGTTGTGGACGTGCACGGTGACCTGAGGGAGGGCGATGAGGTCTTCGATCCTGAGGACGGTGGTGCGGCCCTGGAAGGTGATGGTGACGGACTTTGAGGGCGCGACAGGGGCCTTCATCGGCATGGCGTCCTGCATGGGTGCTTTGGTCTCGGGCGGCATGGCGTCGGTGGCCTGGGCGAGGAGGGCAGCGGGCGCGAGGGTGAGCAGAGCGGCGGCGAGGACGTGGAGTGTCTTCATGCTGATAAGGGTATCGCGAGTGTGGGCATCCTGCGAACCCATGTCTCAGAGGCGAGACGTGGGTTCGCAGGCGTCCGTTGGCTCAGGCCGATGTGAGGACGGAGGAGAGGACCTGCTCGATGATGCGGGTGGCATGGGCGGTTGGGTTGAGTTTTGCCGATTCTGCGGCGGCTTTGCCGGCGGCGTCGCGATATTTGGGGTCGGTGAGGACGGTTTGCACCGCTGCGCCGACAGTGGAGGCGTTGACATCCGCGAGTGGGACGACGGTTCCTGCTTCGAGATGGGCGATGCGCATCGCGATGCCCGGCTGCTCGCTGGCGATTGGGATTGCGACCATGGGGACACCTTTTTCGAGGCAGTCGAGAGTGGTGTTCAGGCCGGCGTGGAGGATGCATAGGCTGGCGCGGCGGAGCAGTTCCGTCTGCGGCGCGAAGGGGACGAGCTTGATGTTGTTAGGGACGGTGCCGAAGCTCTCGGGTGAGAGTGCGTCCTTACCGAGCGCAATGACGACCTGGGCGTCGAGGGGCGCGCAAGCTTCGATGATGGCGCGGAAGACGTGCTCCAGGCGGTTTTGGAGGGTGCCACAGGAGGCATAGATGAGTGGGCGGCCGTCGAGCCATTCCCAGTCGAAGGGTACTTGCTCGGAGCTGTGGTCGCTCTGAAGGTGGCCGACGAGATGGAGTGTTGCTGGCGCTTGTGGCCGTGGGAATTCAAAGAAGGGAGGTTGTTGGCAGATCTGCGCGAGCGGGGAGAAGGAGTTCTCGATGAGATTGGTGTACTCGGGCAAGTTCCATGCGCGGCGCTGCTCGTTGACGACGGGAAGGAGCATAGCGTAGGCCTGATCGGCACCGGCCCAGCCTTTGCGGTTGCGTTCGATGCCAGCAGGGGATGGGTCGAACGGCCAGAGCATGATGGGCGGGGGGATAACGTCCTCACGATTGACGAGGAGGGCGTTGGCGAGCGAGACGAAGGGGATGCCAAGGTGTTCGGCGAGGGTAGCGCCGGCGTAGTGGACCTGATCGACGACGAGGAGGTCGATGGCTTCGGCCTGGATGAGGGCCGGGAGGTAACGAAAGGATGTTTTGAAGAAGAGAGCCATGCGCTCGACGTAGTAGGCGAAGGCGGCGGGGCCGGAGAGCTCGGCGACCTTCTTCATGGTGGGCTTGAGCGCGCCGATGGGGTACTCGGCTTCAGCGAAGGGAACAAGGCGCAGGCCAGCGGCGGTGATGGTCTGGCTGGTGTCGAGGATGTTGAAGAAGACGACTTCGTGGCCCTGCTGCTCAAGAGTGCGGGCGAGGACGATGGAGGGATTCAGGTGACCGGTAGCGTAGAGAGTGAGAATTCCAATGCGAGACATGATGCAAAAACCTTTGAGGGAGGGTTCCCTTCAGCGAGGATATCGTGGCCGAGCGTTGACTTTGAGTTTTAGCCGGCGACGCTGGAGAGGGGATTTTGATGGGATAGGAATGTTTAAGGGTGGAGCGCGGGCTTAGTTTTGTTCCGAGTTCCAGCGATCCAGCGTTTCCAGCCTTGCGCGTTGTACGGCAATACCCAGCTCCACGCGGAGACGCTCGATGCGATCAATCTCGGTGACGTATTTCTCCAAGACCGGAATGCTTGCTTCGATCTCTTTTCGAATTTTTGCAAAGACCTTTTTCCGCTGCCCCGATGTCAGTTCAGTCCAGATTCCGGAGCGTAATCGAAATGGATCAATGCCGATGCTGGAAGCGCGGAGAGGATCGCAGGCCCAAGACATCAGCTCTTCTTTCCCCAGCGCAGTCAGGGATAGGTTTCGGGTGGCTCTGCCTCCTTGAGCGACAGATGCCTGAATGAGACCGCGCTGCTCCAGACGTTTGACGGCGGGATAGACGGCGCCAGCGCTCCCTTTCCACTCCAGCGAAAAAGAGACAGCGAACGCGCGCCGCACCTGAAATGCCGTTTTCTGTCCGCGATGCTGGATCTCCGAGAGAATCGCGCCTTCCAGCTCTGTGAGCATATTTGTCCTTTCCAGTTGCAAGCTTAACTCACATATGAAATAGTACGATTCGTACTATCAGGTAGGGGAGGCGCGATGATCTGTAAGGCAAGAATGCTGATGGCGGCCATTGCTGCGGCAGGAATGGTCCGTCCCGCCAACGCGTTTCAGGCCGCGGCAGGGCCGGCCCCGGCTCCGCCGCAGGCCGAGTTGTCGAAGTCTGTGAAGACGCCTGTGAAGCGCGAGATTATTCCTCTCTACGTTTCTGAGCGACGGATGATGGTGATGTTGCGCGTGGGGGATAGTCTGCCGCTTCCCGTTGTTTTCGACACAGGTACGAACGGCAACCTCGTCGATTTGAAGGTCGCAGAGCGGCTCAATTTGCCGAATGTCGGACCCTCACCCTCCATTGATGGAGATACAGGGAAACCTGTTCCGGGTTTCGACACGTTTCTCAAGAATGCCAGCATCGGTGGCGTAGCCATTGAGGATGCACGCGCCACGGCCTTTGCGTATGGGGTTGCGGATGAGGCTGGCGTCGTCGGGCCAAATAGTTTTCCCAACAAGCTGGTCCGCATGGAAGGAGCCAGGAGCCGGCTTGTTGTGCTTCCGAAGACGGCGGACACGATTCCGCGTTGCAAGGCGTTTGCATACGGAGCCAATGCTCTACCGGCAGCCGTATTAGAGATTGGGGATTTGAAGGTCACGGCCCTTCTGGATAGTGGAAACGATGCAATGATCATCCTGCCGATGGAGTACATCAGCAAACTGTCGCTTGTCGCCGTTCCTGTTCCTATCGGGTACGCCGTATCGGCCGCAGGCAAGCAGTCGATACTGAGCGCTCATCTGAAAGGGGCCCTCAAGATTGGGGGCGTTACGGTGGATGAGCCAGAGATTCGCTTTATTGCTGGAGGTACGCCGAATGTGGGTCTGCCTATCCTGCGCAAGCTGACGGTAGTGATGGATCCCAGTGAGGGGCGTGACTGGGTTCTATCAGCTGACTCAGCGCAAGAAGACTGTCCGGCAGGAACGGCTACTGCTAAACCCTGAGTTGTAGAAACTGCTCGGGCAGGAGCCACATTATGTGGGGGTGAGGCGGAGGTCGTATACTAGAGGCCTATGTCTATCATCAAAAATGTTGCCGCCATCGCCAAAGGAATGAGCATCACGCTGCGGGAGGGTTTTCAGCCTACCGAGGTGGAGAACTATCCGGACGGCAAGGGGCCGATGCGTGGGGCGCGGTTTCAGCAGCGGTTCCGCGGCAAGCATGAGCTGCAGCGCGATGAGAACGGTCTGGAGAAGTGCGTAGCGTGCTTTCTGTGCGCGGCGGCTTGCCCGGCGAACTGCATCTACATCGAGGCTGCGGAGAACACCGAAGAGATACGAATCTCCAGCGCCGAGCGGTATGCAAAGGTGTACAACATCGACTACAACCGGTGCATCTTCTGCGGCTATTGCGTGGAAGCGTGCCCGACCGATGCGATTACGCATGGACATGGATTCGAGCTGGCGAGCCTGAACGCGACGAGCATGGTGATGCGCAAGGAAGACCTGCTGGTGCAGGTGCAGGGGATAGAGCGTAGAGGGTAGAGGGCGGAGAAGAGCGAAGGCATTGAGCTGAGCGGCGAGCCTGAGGGCTCGCCGCATTGCGATACGCGTGAGTTATGCCGCGTGAGGAAGCGAGAGGACTTGGATGAGGAAGACTCAACAGCATCCCCTGGAAAAGATTCTTGAGAAGCGCATTGCCATCATTGATGGAGCGATGGGCACGACGATCCGCACGTACGGGATGACGGAGAAGGACATTCGCGGGGAGCGGTTTGCGAACTCGACGAAGGACCTGCTGAACAACGGCGACCTGTTCTCGCTGACGCAGCCGAAGATGATTTGCGATATCCACCGGCGGTTTCTGGAGGCGGGCGCGGACATCATCGAGACGAACACGTTTGGCGCGACGAGTATTACGCAGAGCGAGTTCTTTGTGGATGATCCGCGTGAGCATGGCGGGCGCAAGGATCCGGAGTTTTATCAAAAGATCATCGAGGACTCGATGCTGAGCGGGCTGGCGTGGGAGATCAATGAGCAGTCGGCGAAGCAGTGTCGCGAGTGGGCCGACCGTGTGGCGAATGAGACGGGCCGGCAGCGGTTTGTGGCCGGTGCGATTGGGCCGCTGACGGTGTCGCTCTCCAATTCACCGGATGCGGACGATGCCGGATTTCGCGTGGTGACATTTGACCAGGTGCTTACGGCCTACAAGGAGCAGGTACGCGGGCTGATCGCCGGCGGCAGTGACTTGTTGCTGGTGGAGACGATCTTCGACAGCCTGAATGCGAAGGCTGCTCTGGTGGCGATCCGCGAGGTTTTTGATGAGGACAAGGTCACTCTGCCGGTGAGCATCTCGGCGGCGGTGGGGCGTGGTGGCGAGACGCTGATCTCGGCGCAGACGACCGAGGCGTTCTGGAACGCGGTGAAGCATGTGAAGCCGCTGAGTGTGGGGTTGAACTGCTCGCTGGGTCCGGATCTGATGTATCCGTTTTTGAGTGAGCTTTCGGAGAAGGCAGATGTGGCGGTGTCGGCGTATCCGAATGCGGGGTTGCCGAATCCGCTGTCGGATACGGGGTTTGACCTTGGGCCGGAGGACATGGCGCGGTTTCTGGGTGGGTTTGCAAAGGATGGTTTGATTAATATTGCGGGTGGGTGCTGTGGGAATACTCCGGAGCACATTGCCGCGATTGCGAAGGCGCTGGAAGGCGTGGCTCCTCGGGAGATCGTGCGAGATGAGGTGGCTGCTTGAGCGGAGAGAATCGTCAGCCCGAGCAGCATACATCCCACCCTAGAGACGATAAGGCCGTCGCGAGGATGGGGCACCCAAAGCCTGTGAAGCCGTTGCGGCTGTCGGGGTCGCAGCCGTTTACGCAGCAGATTGGCGTGTACATGATGATCGGAGAGCGGACGAATGTGGCCGGGTCGCCGAAGTTTGCCAAGCTGGTCAAGGAGGGCAAGTACGAAGAAGCTGTGAGCGTTGCGCGGCAGCAGGTGGAGAACGGCGCGAATGTCATCGACATCTGCATGGACGAGGGGATGATCGATGGCGTCGCTGCGATGACTCGTTATCTGCAGCTGCTGGCGAGTGAGCCTGAAGTGGCGAAGGCGCCGTTCATGGTGGACTCGTCGAAGTGGGAGGTCATCGAGGCTGGGTTGAAGTGCCTGCAGGGCAAGGGAATTGTGAACTCGATCTCGCTTAAGGAGGGCGAGGAAGTGTTCAGGCAGCGCGCGCGCGCTGTGCTGAAGTACGGTGCTGCGGTTGTCGTGATGGCGTTTGATGAGAACGGGCAGGCGGCGACGTATGACGAGAAGATACGCATCTGTGAACGTGCGTATCGGATTCTGGTGGATGAGGTGGGGTTTCCGCCGGAGGACATTATTTTTGATCCGAACATCCTGACGGTGGCGACCGGGATGGAGGAGCACAACAACTACGCGGTCGACTTCATCGAGGCGACGCGGTGGATCAAGCACAACCTGCCACATGCGAAGGTGTCGGGTGGCGTGAGTAATATCTCGTTCAGCTTTCGCGGGAACAACAAGGTGCGCGAGGCGATGCACTCGGCGTTTCTGTTTCATGCGATTGCGGCGGGCATGGATATGGGCATCGTTAATGCCGGAATGCTTGAGGTGTATGAAGAGATTGAGCCAGAACTGAAGCTGCTTGTCGAGGACGTACTGCTGAATCGTAGGCCGGATGCGACGGAGCGGCTGGTGGACTTTGGTGAGGCGCTGAAGTTGGCAGGCCCCACGTCTCAAAAGCGAGACGTGGGGCACCCAGAGTTGTGGCGGAGTGGCACGGTTGAGGAGCGGTTGAGTCATGCGCTGGTGAAGGGGATCGATACGTATATCGATGTCGATACCGAAGAGGCTCGGACGAAGCTGGGGCGGCCGCTGCTGGTGATTGAAGGGCCACTGATGGCGGGGATGAGCGTGGTAGGCGACCTATTCGGCGCGGGCAAGATGTTTCTGCCGCAGGTGGTCAAGTCGGCTCGTGTGATGAAGAAGGCGGTTGCCTACCTGACGCCATTTATGGAGGCCGAGAAGGCCGCACAGTTAGCCGCGGGCGAAGAGGTGAAGGCGCAGGGGAAGATTGTGCTGGCGACGGTGAAGGGTGATGTGCACGACATCGGCAAGAACATTGTGGGTGTGGTGCTGGCATGCAACAACTACGAGGTGATCGACATGGGCGTGATGGTTGCGGCCGAGAAGATCCTCGAACGCGCGAAGGAGGTGCGCGCGGACATCATCGGATTGAGCGGGCTGATTACGCCTTCGCTCGATGAGATGGTGCATGTGGCCAAGGAGATGGAGCGGCAGAACTTCAGAGTGCCGTTGTTGATTGGTGGAGCGACGACGAGCCGCGCGCATACAGCGGTGAAGATTGCGCCCTATTACTCGCAGCCGGTGGTGCATGTGCTCGATGCGAGCCGCGCGGTGCCGGTGACGACGAGTCTGCTGAGTGAGGATGGCAAAGATGAGTTTGTCGCGCAGCACAGGGCGGAGTATGAGGCGGTGCGCAAGCAGCACTCCGCACCGAAGCTGAGCGTGTTGCCTCTTGAAGACGCACGGGCGCGGCGAACTCCGATTAAGTTTTTGCTGGAGGACCTGGCGGTGCCGGGGGAGTATGGCATCAAGGTGATGGAAGATTTCCCGCTGAAGACGCTGCGGGAGTTCATTGACTGGAGCCCGTTCTTCCATACGTGGGGGCTGAAGGGGTTGTACCCACGGATACTCGACGATGAGAAGCAGGGCGCGGAGGCACGCAAACTGTTTGCTGATGGGCAGAAGCTGCTGGACCGCATCGTGAAAGAGAAATTGATTACAGCTCGTGGTGTGTATGGACTGTTTCGCGCGAACGCTGTGGGCGACGATGTGGAGCTATACACGGACGAGACGCGCGGTGAAGTTGTGGAGAAGTTTCATTTTCTGCGGCAGCAAGTGGGGCGCGATGGAGACAAACCGTGCCGGTCGCTGGCGGACTTTATTGCGCCGCGGGAGACTCGGCTGCAAGACTCAATTGGTGCATTTGCGGTGACGGCGGGGATCGGCGTACATGAACTTTGCGAGAAGTTCCGCAAGGAGAACGACGACTACAACGCGATCATGACGGAGGCTCTTGCGGACAGGCTAGCCGAGGCGTTTGCGGAGTGTCTGCACAAGCATGTGCGCAACGTCTGGGGCTACGGGCGTGACGAGAAGCTGACTCCGCAGGAGCTAATCGCGGAAGGATATCGCGGGATTCGGCCGGCGCCGGGGTATCCGGGATGCCCGGACCATACGGAAAAGGGCACGATCTGGAGGCTGCTGGATGTGGAGGCCGCGACGGGCATGAAGATCACCGAGAGCTTCGCGATGTGGCCGGGGTCGAGCGTAAGCGGGATCTATTTTGCGCATCCGCAGGCGCGGTATTTTTCACTTGGGAAGATCGGGAAGGACCAGGTGGAGGACTACGCGCAGCGCAAGGGATGGAGCGTCGAGGAGACGGAGCGGTGGCTGGGGCCGAACCTCAACTATTAGGGATAGAGGATATAGAAAGACGGGTAGGGAGTAGAGTGTAGAAAAAACCGGAGGCGTGGCGTGAGTGAGCTTTGGCCTGAGTTGCGTTGGGAGGATTGGGCGGCTACGGCGGAGACTCTGCATATGTGGACGCAGATTGTGGGGAAGACGCGTCTTGCGCTGCATCCGCTGCAGGCGCACTGGTGGAATGTGCCGCTGTATGTGAGCGGTCGCGGGTTGAGCACGGCGGCGATGCCGTATGGCAGCGAGTTTCTGGAGGTGGAGTTCAACTTCATCAGCCATGCGCTGCGGTTTCGAACGAGCGCTGGTGCGACGATGGAAACCCCGCTGCGGGCGCAGAGCGTCGCGGGTTTTTATGAGGAGTACAAGCGGACGCTAGCGGCGCTGGGTGTGCCGGTGTCGATATGGGGGATGCCGGTGGAGCTGTCGAAGCCGATTCCGTTTGCGGAGGACACGGTGCATTGCACCTATGATCCCGAGGCGGCGCGACGGTTTTGGCGGGTGCTGATGAGCGCGGACCAGGTATTTCAGCGATTCTCGGCGAAGTTTGTAGGCAAGGTGAGTCCGGTGCACTTTTTCTGGGGAAGCTTTGACCTGGCGGTGACGCGGTTCTCTGGGCGGCCCGCTCCGGAGCGCGAGGGTGCGGATGCGATCACACGCGAGGCGTACTCGCAGGAGGTGATCAGCGCGGGGTTCTGGCCGGGGAATGGCGGATACGGTAAGGCGGCGTTCTACTGCTATGCCGCGCCCGCGCCGAAAGGGTTGAGTAATGCGAAGATCGAACCGGCTGAGGCGAAATATGATGAGGGTCTCGGCGAGTTTATTTATTTGTATGAAGAGATGCGGAAGAGCGCGTCTCAAGAGGTGGCGTTAATGGCGTTTCTGGAGAGTACGTATGCCGCGGGAGCGACGTTGGCGGGGTGGGATCGGAAGGCGCTGGAGCGGCAGAGCTGACGTGGCTATACGTTTTAGGCTATAAGTTTCGAGTTCAGGGTTTTGAATTTGATTTGCGAGGTACGTGATGCGTTGGATTGCGCCGTGGTTGGTGTTGGTAAGTGGCACTGTGGTCGCGCAGGGGCCGCAGTTGCCGGAGCAGGACAGGGCACTGTCGCGGCAGATATTCAAGGAGTTCATTGAGATCAACTCACAGGACTCGAATGGCAGCGTGACTGCTGTTGCGGAGGCTGCGCGGAAGGATCTGCTGGCGGCGGGGTTTGCGCCTGAGGACCTGATTTTGGCGGGGCCGAATGATCGCAAGAAGAACCTGGTGGTGCGGTATCACGGTGCGGCGGGGAGCACGCTGAAGCCGATTTTGATCATCGGGCACATCGATGTGGTGGAGGCTCGCAAGGAGGACTGGACGACCGATCCGTACCAGTTTGTGGAGAAGGATGGGTACTTCTATGGCCGCGGTACGCAGGATATGAAGGACTCCGATGCGATAGCGGTGGAGAGTTTTATCCGGATGAAGCGCGAGGGCTGGGTGCCGAAGCGCGATATCGTGCTGGCTATGACGGCGGATGAAGAGGGTGGCGCGTCGAACGGTGTGGACTGGCTGCTGAGGAACCGTCCGGAGCTGATGCAGGCGGAGTATGTGCTGAATCCGGATTCGGGTGGTGTGGAGCTGCGCGACGGCCACGCGACGGCGATGGGTGTGGAGGCGACGGAGAAGACGTATGCCGATTTCAAGCTGACGGCGAGTAATCCTGGCGGGCACAGCAGTCTGCCGCGGGCGGACAACGCGATCTATGAGCTGATGCATGCGCTGGAAAAGCTGGAGGCTCATCCGTTTCCGATCGAGGTGAACCCGGTGACGCGCGCGGAGCTGACCGAAGAGGCGAAGATTGGTGCGACGGACAGGGCGAAGCTGATTGCAGGTGTGCTGGCGACGCCGCCGGATGCGAAGGCTGTGGCGGAGTTTGTACAGTCGCCGACAGACAATGCGCTGGTGCGGACGACCTGTGTGGCGACTATGCTGGCGGGTGGTCACGCTCCGAATGCCTTGCCAGGGACGGCGACGGCGAATGTGAACTGCAGGATTCTTCCGGGGCACTCGCAGGAGCAGACGCGGCAGGAGCTGATCAGGCTCTTCGACGACCCGAAGCTGAAGGTGGAGTACATGGCAGACGATGGCAAGATCAGCCCGACGGCCCCGACGCGGGAGAGCCTGGCACCACCGCCACCGCTGCAGCAGGTTTTCGATCCACTGCGCGCGGTAACAGCGGAGATGTGGCCAGGGATTCCGGTGATCCCGATCATGGAGCCAGGCGCGAGCGATTCGATCTACATGATGCTGGCGGGGATGCCGAGCTACGGAGTGAACGGCGTGGCGATCGATTACAACGACCAGCGGATGCACGGGTGCGATGAGCGGGTTCGCGTGGAGTCGTTCTATCGAGGCGTGGAGTTCTACTATCTGTTTTTGAAGGCGCTGTCGAAGCCGTAACCGGGGGAGAAAGGTAAGGTAACCGGCGCAGACAAATCCACCGATTCATTTTGCGGGTACTTGCGTAACCTATTGAAGACGCAGGGTTATGCTGGCTTCGTGAGAGGATAATGGAGAGTCGCACCTCTATCGGGGGCCCCTGAATGTGCGTTGTCGATCGACCTTGGATGGCGCTGCTAGTCCTGAACCTGGGTCTGAGTTCTTCGGCGATTGTGCCGGTGATGCGAGCTCAGACGACATGGCGGATCTCCCAGGTGGATGGGGTGACGCAGCAGACGTCGGCGGCGGGGCACAGCGGACCAGCGTTGGTGGTGCCTCCGTTGACGCCGGAGGAGCGCACGCTGGCGCGGGGGATTCTGCAGCAGCTGATTGAGATGGATACGTCGAATCCGGCGGGCAGTACGCTGCCTGTGGTGGATGCGATGCGGCAGAGATTTCTGGATGCGGGTTTTGCAGCCGATGATGTCTCGATGGTGGGACCTAAGGACAGCCGCATGAACCTGGTGGTGCGCTATCGCAGCGATGCTGCGAGTACTGAGAAACCCGTGTTGCTGATGGGTCACATGGATGTGGTGAAGGCTCCGCGCGATGAGTGGACGGTGGAACCGTTCAAGCTGACAGAGACCGACGGTTATTTTTATGGACGCGGCACGCAGGATATGAAGAACTCCGATGCTGCGTGGGTGACGAGTTTCTTGACACTGAAACAGGCAGGGTGGGTGCCGAAGCGTGACATGATCCTGGCGCTGACCGCGGATGAAGAAGGCGGCGGCGACGATGGGGCAGAGTGGCTGATGAAGAATCGCCGCCTGCTGGTGGATGCGGGGTTCGCGGTGAATCCTGATGCGGGTGGGTTATTACTGAGCGGTGGCAAGCCGGTAGAGCTGGATCTGGAAGAGACAGAGAAGGTGTACACGGACTTTGTGCTGACGGCGATAAATCGCGGTGGCCACAGCTCGCGGCCGATGCCGGAGAACGCGCTGTACCTGGTGGCGGACGCGTTGGGGCGGGTTGAGCGAAGCCCGTTCCCGGTGGAGTTGAACGCGGTGACACGGTCGTACTTGGAGGCCGAGGCGCGGCATGAGAACGATGATAAGAAGAAGCTAATCTCGAAGGTACTCAAGCCGAAGATGGACAGCGATGCGGCGGAGCAGCTGTCGCAGGACCCGGGGTACAACGCGATTCTGCGCACGACCTGCGTGGCGACGATGATGCAAGCCGGCGAGGCGGAGAACGCGCTGCCGGGTAAGGCCGCGGCGAATGTGAACTGCAGGATTCTGCCGGGGCACTCGCCGGAAGAGGTGCGCAAGCGGCTGGTGCAGATTGTGAGCGATGTGCGTGTGAAGGTGCAATATCGCACTGAAGGTGGAGAACTACTGGATACGGCTCCCGAGAAGAAGGCGATGGCGCCGCCGACGCTGACGCCTGAGGTGATGACGCCGCTGCGCGCGGTGACACAGGCAATGTGGCCGGGTCTGCGGATTGTGCCGGAGATGGAGGCCGGGTCGACGGACTCTGTGTACACGGCGGCGGACGGGATACCGACGTATGGGTTTTCGGGGATGGGAATCGACCTGAACGACGACCGTGCGCATGGGCGCGACGAGCGGCTAAGGGTGGATTCGTTTTATACCGGCGTGCAGTTCATGCGCGAGATGGTGAAGGAAATGGGCGATGAGGTGGACGTGGCGCAGGCCGGCGCGGCGAACGCTCTGAAATAATCCAGCGATGTTGAATTAGGACTTCGCGGTCGCCACGGGCGCGGTGTTGCCGGTTGGTGCGGTGCCTGGCTTGGCAGGGGCGTACTTGCTGGCGCACTTGGCCTGAAGCTGCGTGGCGTGGAAGGTGCCGTCGCGGCCGAAGGTGCCGATGGCGAGGGCCTGCGCGTCGTCCTTGAAGGTGTCGGGCGGGGGCTCGGCGCCGGTGTAGTTCACGCGCAGGGTCTTGCCCTGTTCGATGAGCGTGAACTCGGCATTGGGGCCGGAGCGGTTGATGCTGCCAGGCTGAACGTTGCCCGCCACGCGCAGGTTGCGCGAGTATGCCTTGGAGCCCATCGAGTTGAGTTCGGTGATGGTGACGTAGTAGCTCTTGGTGTCGCGCTGGCCGGAGATGGCGAGCCAGCTGATGGTGGCGACGATCAGAACTCCGGCGATGATGAATTTGAAGGCGGGCGACTTGGTGGCAGTAGTCATACTGCTGATAGTTTACGCGTTTTTAGAGGAGTAGAGGCAGTGCGCCGGGTCTACTCCTCTTTCTGTTTTACTCCTCTGCCTCTAGAAATCGACTGGCAGGGTCTGGCGTTCTGCGCTGGACTGGAGCGCCAGTTCGATGAGGCGTATGGTGCGATAGCCTGCTGAGGCGGGGACGGCGAGCGCGGAGTTGCCGTGGACGGCGTCGCGAACGCTGAGGTAGAACTGGCGGTAGTCGCCCGGGACGGTGGGGTAGTCGCTGCGTTCGAGCTTGACAGGTTCAGCCCGCTGCGTGGCGGTGGTCAGCACGCCCCACATGGACTCTGGCTCGGCGATCCACGAGGTTTCAGTGCCCAGAGTGTGGGGGGCGAGCACGGGCGGCCGCGCGCCACTGAGTAGCGCGGCCTCCTGCGGGTCAAGCCCAAACTTAGTGAAGCTGGCGTGGGTGCCGTGGACGAGGAAGCGCGGCGAGGGTTCTGCGGCGAGCATGGTGGAGTGGCACTCGTAGCGCAGGCCGTGGCCGTCGACGGTGAAGTCGAAGGCGATATCGAAGGAGTCGTCGATGTCGGTTTGGTCGCGGTCGTGGCGCACGCTGGCGGTGATATGCGTGGGTGTGCCGAAGAGGGCGAGCGCCTGGTCGATGAGGTGGGGGCCGAGGTCGAAGAGCAGGCCGCTGGATGGGCCACCTTCTTCTTTCCAGGTGTTGGGGCGCTGGATGGGGCGGAAGCGGTCGTAGTGCGAGAGGACCTGGTTCACGCGACCGAAGGCTCCGGCGTGGATGAGTTTTTTGACGGTGAGGAAGTCGGAGTCGAAGCGGCGGTTGTGGAAGGGCGCGAGTACGCGACCGTGACGGGCGGCGAGGTCGATGAGCTCGGCGCACTCGGCGGAGGTGGGTGCGATAGGCTTGTCTATGACGACGTGCTTGCCGGCCTTGAGCGCGGCTGCGGCGTATTGCACGTGCGAGTCGTTGGGGGTGCCGACGACGATGAGATCGATGTCCCGGGAATTAATGGCCTCTTCGATGGAACTGAGGATGCGGCTGTTGGGGTATATGGAACGGACAGCTTCTGCGGTGCGTTTGGCGGACTCCGGTGAGCGCAGGGCGATAGCGGAGAGCTCAAGGCCGGGAACGGCGGCTACAAATGGGCAGTGGAAGACACGTCCTGCGAGGCCGTAGCCAAGGACGGCGGTGCGAATCGGGGAGGGACTCATGCAAATTATCCTACGATGATTTTATGCGTTCCCGCAGTGGGTGGGAGGTAGGGAAGGTATCTGGCTTGGGTCAGGTTCCGCGAGTTGGCCGGCTGGCGCGGATGGGCAAGCGTAAGCGAATATCGGGCGGAATGATGGATATTCGGTGAAAAGGGGCTTTTCGAAGCAAGTTTTGCATACCTCGGCGGTGCATCCGCATCTGTAATACACAGATACGAATACGCTTTGTATGGCCCAAAAGCCGGATCGGACGCCAAAGAAGGGTTTGCGACCAATTAGCATGGAAGACATGGGATCAAGGAACAGAGACGCCCGCGTGAGTTCCTCGCGGCGGACATGGGGAGCTAGCAAGTTTCGGGATGCCGCCATGATTGCGGTGTTGGTAACGCTTTCAGCGGGACTGAGAGCTCAGTTGCCAGGAAACTCGGGGCCTCCGACTACAACGGATGAGCTGCCGGTGGCCGTACAGGCGCAACAGCAGCTTTCGCAGCCGGGACCGCCGGTAAACCCGGTGAGCACAGCCAGTCCGTCGGGTGTGAACCAGAGCTTCAAGGGGTCCATCGTTGAGGGCAAGGCGACTGACGGCGTTCTACCGCTGAGTCTGGACGAGGCGATCCAGAGCGGGCTGCGGACGAACCTTGGCCTGGTGCTGGAGAGCGCTAACGCGCGTGGCCAGGGTGGGCAGCGGCTGGTGGCGTTGCAAGACCTGCTGCCCAAGGTGACGGGGACGGCTTCCATCACCGTGCAGCAGATTGATCTTGCGGCGTATGGACTGAAGTTCCCTGGCATCAACCCGATCATTGGGCCGTTCCAGGTGATTGACTTTCGCGCATACCTGACCGACAACCTCGTGAATTTGGAGTCGTTTCAGAAGTACCTTGCGGCGAAGCATAACTTCGAGTCTGCTAAGTTGAGCGCACAGGATGCACGCGACCTGGTGGTGCTGACGGTCGGCAATCAATACCTGCTGTGCGTGGCAGACAAGGCGCGCGTCACTGCGGTTGAGGCGGAGCTGGCAAGCTCGAAGGTTTCGCTGGCCCAGGCGACCGACGCGCACCAGGCGGGCACGAGTCCGCGGCTGGATGTGCTGCGCGCGCAGGTGGACTACCAGAGCGAGCAGCAGACTCTGATCGCGGCGCAGAACTCACTGGAAAAAGACAAACTGGCGCTGGCGCGTGCGATTGGGCTTCCTCTGGATCAGAAGTTTGACGTGACGGATTCGACGCCGTTCCACGAGCTCGATACGCCGGACCCGAATGCGGCTTTTCAGCAGGCTCTGAAGCAGCGCAAGGACCTTGCGGCGGCGGTGGAGGATACTAAGTCTGCCGAGGCGCAGAAGAAGGCGGCGTTTGACGACCAGCTGCCGACCGCGAAGGTCACCGGCAACTTCGGCGATCTAGGAGAGACGGTGAACCATTCGCACGGCACGTACACGGCCGAGGGCGAAATCGATGCGCCGATCCTACAGATTGCCAAGACCAGGGGCAATAACGAGGTCGCAAAGGCGGCGCTGACGCAGGCGCAGGCCAAACAGAGCGACCAGGTGCAGCAGGTTAACGCTGACGTGCGCGATGCGATCCTCGACATTCAGACGGCGGCTAAGCTGGTTGATGCGGCAAAGAGCAACGTCGAGCTGGCCCGCGAGGCGCTGAGCGAGGCGCAGGAGCGTTTCAAGGCGGGTGTGGCGGACGATCTGCCTGTTTCGCAGGCGCTGGCGACCGACCGCCAGGCCGAAGATCAGTACATTGGTGCGTTGTACCAGCACAACATCGCGAAGCTGTCGTTGGCGCGTGCGCTGGGTGTGGCGTCGACGAACTACAAAGATTATCTGGGAGGGAAGTAAGCGTGGCCGATACGAATGAGCAAGTGCCGCAGAACGAAGCTGAGGCGCCGAAGAAGAACAGAAAGCCGGTCATCATCGCCGTGGTCGTAGTCGTCGCGTTGATCGCGCTGTTTTTCTACTGGCGATCGACATTCACCGAGGACACTGACGACGCGCAGGTGGATGGCAACCTGTACCAGGTGAGCTCGCGTGTGGCTGGACAGGTGACCAAGGTCGATGTGGAAGAAGAGCAGATCGTCCACAAGGGCGATACGATCGCGGAGATGGATCCGACCGACTATCAGGTAGCCTTGGATCAGGCGCAGGCCGATCTCGCGACGGCTGAGGCCCAGTACCAGCAGGCGTCGGTGAACGTGCCGATTACGAGCAACAACGTCTTTACGCAGGTTTCGACGTCGGGTTCCGATGTGCTGAGCTCGGAAGCTTCCGTGCAACAGGCTGAGGCTCAGGCGCAGGCTGCGAAGGCCCGCATCGATCAGGCCAGGGCGACTGCGCAAAAGGCGCAGATCGACGTGGACCGGTATACGCCGCTGGTTGCCAAGGACGTGATCTCCAAGCAGCAGTACGACCAGGCTGTGGCGACGGCGACCGCAGACCAAGCTGCTCAGGATGAGGCCGAGCGTAACGCGAAGGCCTCGCAGGACGCGGTGCGGATGGCGCAGTCGCACCTGGCGACATCGCAATCTCAGGCAACGCAATCGCGCAACAACGCGCCCAAGCAGGTGGCCGTGCAGGAGGCGCTGGCTGCGGCAGCCAAGGCGTCGATCCAGCAGGCACAGGCGCGAGTCGACCAGGCAAAGCTGAATCTCGGATATACGAAGATCGTTGCGCCAGAGGACGGCATTGTCAGTAAGAAGAGCGTGGTGGTGGGCGAGAACCTCAGCGTCGGCCAGTCGCTGGTGACGATCGTGCCACTGCAGGATCTATGGGTGACGGCGAATTTCAAGGAGACGCAGCTGGCGGAGATGAAGAAGGGGCAGACCGTCAAGATCGAAGTGGACGCGCTGGGCGGACGAAAGTTCACCGGCACGGTAACCCAGATCGGCGGAGCGACCGGCTCTTCTCTGAGCCTCTTTCCACCAGAGAACGCGACCGGCAACTACGTGAAGGTTGTGCAGCGGATTCCCGTCCGCATCGACTTCACCGACCTGAAGGACGAGAACAAGGATGAGGCCCTGCGCATCGGCATGAGCGTTGAGCCGATCGTACGAGTGAAGCAGTAAAAACAGGAACTGTGCAAAGATCAAGGGCGGGGCCAATCGGCCTCGCCCTTGATCTT
This sequence comes from Acidobacteriaceae bacterium, assembly GCA_903970395.1. Taxonomy (GTDB): domain Bacteria; phylum Acidobacteriota; class Terriglobia; order Terriglobales; family Acidobacteriaceae; genus Granulicella. Next base: position 25,711 of record CAJCIM010000037.1, on the reverse strand, counting down.
TGCAGGGAGTAGGGAGCAGGGAGAATGCTTGGCAGGAGAGGATGTATCGGGTGGAACCGACTGCCTGATTAAGGCTATACATTGGCGGAGGTTTCCGCAACCGAAGTTTGGTGCGAACATCGTATGTATACACGGTGGGATGAGAGAGGAGCGGTCATGTTTTCGCTCATGCGGTTGTTTGAACATCACGCGTATACGATCCTGTTCGGCTGGGTACTGGCAGAGCAGGGAGGGATGCCGATTCCGAGCCTTCCGGTGATGCTGGCGGCGGGCACGATGAGCGCCGCGCATCGTCTGCACCTTGCCTATGTGATCCCAGTTATCCTGCTGGCCTGCCTGATCTCGGACTCGGTGTGGTACTTCCTGGGCAAGCGATTTGGGCGTCGGATCATGAACCTGCTATGCCGGTTCTCGCTGGAGTCGACCACCTGTGTCGCCAAGACCCAGGGCACGATGATGAAGCGTGGCGCGTTTACGCTGCTGTTCGCGAAGTTTGTGCCGGGATTGAGTACGGTGGCTGCGCCGATCGCGGGGCAGGCGGGGATAACCTACCCGGTGTTTGTGGCATATGACATGCTGGGCTCGCTGATCTGGGCTGCGGTGTGGCTGTTTGCCGGGCGGTTCTTTGGGGACGTTGCCGAGCGCAGTCGTAGCTTCTTCAGTCTGCTGGAACACCTGGCCGCGCCACTGGTGCTGGCCGGGGTGATTGGGCTTTTGGCGCAGCGACTGTGGAAGCGGCGGCAGTTCCGCACGCAGCTTCGCGGACTGAGGCTGGAGCCCACAGCGCTGATGGCGTTGATTGAGGCTGCGCAGGAAGAGGGAACGGAGCGTCCGTTCATCGTGGATCTGCGGCACCCTCTGGATGTGCTGGCCGATCCGCTTGTGCTGCCTGGCGCTCTACGCATCGGGCCCGACGAACTGAAGCTGCGACGCGAGCTGCTTCCTACTGATCGCGACGTGGTGCTGTACTGTACCTGCCCGAGCGAAGAGACCAGCATGAAGGTGGCGATGGATCTGCGCCGCATGGGCGTCAAGCGGGTGCGTCCGTTGCGCGGTGGCCTGCAAGGGTGGAAGGACGCGGGCTATCCGCTGGACGTGGTGGAGAGCGTTGTGTCCGCACCGACGCTGACGCCGATCACGCTGCGGTAATCCTGCCGCGTGACCGGCGCGTGGGCTACTGGTTCATGCGGAAGTTGACGGTGATGGTGGTTTCGACCTCTGTCGGTTGGCCGTTGAGTAGGTAAGGACGATAGTGGGCGGCGCGAACAGCGTCGAGCGCGGCGGACTGAAGTATCGCAGGGCCGCTGAGGGCGCGGGCGCTCTGAATGTTGCCTGATTGCGAGATGATGGCTTCGATGACGACCGTGCCAGCCGTGCGGGTGAGGCGCGCAATCTGCGGATAGATGGGCTGGATGGGAGCGAGCAGCAGGCCTTCTGTAACTCCTTGCGAGATGCGAATGGGGCCGACGGACGCGGCGGAGCGGACGACGACACTCGGTGTAGGGGGGGTGGTGGTCGAAAACGGTAACGCAGTGTTCATATGACCATCGCATGCGGGGATAGCGAGGGCTGGTTCATCGACGCCGGGAGCGTTCGAGGTAAGTTGCTGGCGGGCATCGGCGATGGCCTGTGATGGTGCCGCTGGTGCAGAAGGTGTGGAGCTGACGACGGTGGTGACGTGCAGGCGTTCGGCGGGCGGCGCTGGTGGTGCTGGAGTTGGTGGCGGCGCGAGCGTCGAGAGCTTGAGCGGGTTGGTGGGCAGCAGTTCTGGATGCAGCACGGGGATGGCGAGCAGCGCGGCGACAACGCATGCCTGGAGGCAAATGGCTGCAACGGCAGGCATGCGGTTGCGGGTGCGGAGCAGCGGCGTGGATTCAACGAGCGATTCGACGAACATGGTGGCACCTCGCATGGGCAAAATCTGACTTCGATGTGCGCACTCAGGCGAGAAATGCGTATGCCGCGTTAGACACCGATATTGCGTGTGATGTTCCTGCGGGTTGCCCCGGAACCCGTTGCCGGCATCGAAGAGAAGGGGCCAAAAAGATAGCGCTGAGCCGCGGCTTCAGGAGATGATGATAGGAATGTCTGCCACACTGACACTTACCGCACCGCCCCAGGAAATGATGGTTACGGCCCCACGGCGCGTGCTCTCTATTGACCTGCTGCGCGGAATCACCATTGCGTTCATGATTCTGGTGAACGATCCCGGCGACTGGTCGCATGTGTTTCGCCCGCTGGACCACGCGGAATGGAACGGATGGACACTCACCGATATGGTCTTCCCTACGTTCCTGTTCCTGGTGGGCGCGTCGATGGTGTACAGCTTGGCGGCTCGAGCGGCGCGGGGCAACTGCCGCGGCACGTTGACCGGACATCTGTTCGCTCGCACCGGCAAGCTACTGCTTCTATCGTTTGTGCTGGTCTTCTTTCCCCGCATGCATTGGGCGCGGCTACGTTTTTATGGTGTCATCCCGCGCATCGCGTCGTGCTCTCTGCTGGCCGGGCTGGTGCTGGTTGCGACGATGCGGCTACGGCGACAGGCTTGGGTGGTCGCTGGTGTTGTGGCGGCGCTGCTGGTGGGGTACTGGGTACTGCTGCGATGGGTTCCGGTGCCAGGGCTTGGGATGCCGGGGCGTGATATTCCGTTCATGGACGAGAGCCGCAATCTTGCGTCGTGGGTTGACCGTGGCGTGGTGGCGTTGACGCAGCACTGGCTCCATACTGGCTCCCTGTACAAGCGCACGCGCGACCCCGAGGGACTGCTGAGTACGCTGCCTGCGGTGGCGACGACGTTGCTGGGCGCTCTGACCGGGATGTGGTTGCGTGCCACGCGGAGCGGGCGCGTGGAGATATCGCCGATGAAGGCCAATGTGCTGCTCGCAGCGGCTGGCGCGGTTGCGGTACTGGGGGGCGAGCTGTGGTCGGTATGGTTTCCTATCAACAAGAACCTATGGACGTCGAGCTACGTGTTGCTGGCCGCAGGCTGGGCGATGATTCTGCTGGCGACGCTTTCTCTGCTGGTTGATCAGCGACGGCAGCCGTGGCCAAGCTGGCAGAATGCGGCCACGTGGCCGTGGTTCGTCTTCGGTTCTAATGCGATCGCTGCATACACGACTTCGGTGGTGCTGGTGAAGGCAGCGCTGTACTTCCCAATGGGTGGTTCTAACGTGTGGGGATGGGTTTATGGCCATGGCTTCGCGTTTCATGGGTCGACTTACTGGACATCGCTGGCGTTCGCGGTGTTTTTTGTAGCGGTGTGCTTTCTGCCGAACTGTTGGCTGTGGCATAAAAAGTTGTTCTGGAAGATGTAATGGAAAGATAAGCGTTCTGGAAGATGTAACCGAAAGACGAGGCAAGATAAGTGGCATACGAAAGTTTGCGGGAGTGGATAAAGGCGCTGGACAAGGCTGGTGAGTTGAAGCGTGTGACTGCGGAGGTGTCTCCGATACTGGAAATGGCGGAGATTGCGGACCGCGCATCGAAGTCCGGGAAAGGCACGGCGAAGGCTGGCGGCCCAGCGCTGCTGTTTGAGAACGTTGCGGGCTATCCCGGCGCGCAAGTGTTGATGAATCAGTTTGGTAGCACGAAGCGGATGCAGATGGCGATGGAGGTGGACTCGCTGGATGAGATCGCTGGGCGCATTGAGACACTGATTCATCCTGTAGCACCAACGGGCATGCTGGACAAGCTGAAGCTGCTGCCGATGCTCGCTGAGGTTGGCGGGTATTTTCCAAAGACCGTCAGCGCAAAGAACGCGCCATGCAAGGATGTGATTCTGCGTGGTGAAGATGTCGATGTACTGAAGTTTCCAGTGCTGAAGACGTGGCCAGAAGACGGTGGGCAGTTCATCACGTTGCCTTGCGTGGTGACGAAGAACCCTGGTAACGGCAAGCGCAATGTGGGCATGTACCGGATACAGGTTTATGACGGCAAGACGACGGGCATGCACTGGCAGAGGCAGAAGGTCGCGGCGGAGCACGCACGGGAGCGCATGCGCGCTGCCGCGGAAGATGCCGCCGGGCAGGTGGAGATGATGGCCGTTACTGCGGGTGGAACGGCTGCAGCCGGTGAGCACACCATGCCGCGGCAGGTAGTGACGAAGATCCGCGGCGAGCGCATGGAGGTCGCGGTAGTGATCGGCACCGATCCGGCGACGACCTTCAGCGCCATTGTGCCCGCTCCGCCTGAGGTGGAAGAATATCTGATTGCAGGGTTTCTGCGTCAGAAGTCCGTGGAGCTGGTGAAGTGCGAGACGGTGGATCTCGAGGTGCCAGCGCACGCCGAGATTATTCTTGAAGGGTACGTTGAGCTTGGTGAACTGCGTACGGAGGGACCCTTCGGCGATCACACCGGCTTCTACACGATGCAGGATCAGTACCCGGTCTTTCACATCACCTGCATCACGCACCGCAAAGACCCGATCTACGCGGCGACTGTCGTGGGCAAACCGCCGATGGAAGATACCTGGATGATCAAGGCGGTGGAACGCATCTTTTTGCCGCTGATGAAGCTGACGATCCCGGAGATCATCGACATCAACCTGCCCGCCGAAGGTGTCGCGCACAACCTGATGATTGTGAGCATTCGTAAGAGCTACGCGGGACAGGCGCGCAAGGTGATGCACGCAATCTGGGGGCTGGGACAGGCTATGTTTACCAAGTGCATCGTGGTGGTGGATGAAGACTGCGATGTGCAGGACGTGGGTGAGGTGATGCTGCGCGTTGGCAATAACATCGACCCCGAACGAGACATACAGTTCACAATGGGACCGGTCGATACTCTGGATCATGCAAGCCGTCTGCCGAACTACGGCAGCAAGATGGGCATCGACGCGACGCGTAAGTGGGCTGCGGAGGGATTTACGAGAACTTGGCCGACGATGATGACGATGCCGAAAGAGATTACGTCTAAGATGGACAGCATCTGGAAGAAGCTAGGCATCGAGTAGCGCAAAATCAACGGTGATTGGGGTTCTGCGTGCGGAGATGGATCTGCGGGGCGTTCGTGTGGACGGCGTTGTGTGGCTGTCTGTTGGGTCAACAACCGGAGAGTTACAGCAGGAGAAACACATTCACGCTGTTTGGTGAGTACTCGAATACGTCGAGCCACATTCTGATGGGGGCATCGCGGCAGCGAGTGTTGGCGGACTTTGGAGGGGCTTATGCGCGGAGACTCTTCCATGCCAGGGACACTGCGTTTCAGTATCTGGTTGAGGTACGGCCGGTAACGTTTGAGAGTGATCGAGTTCTTTACTTTACGAACATCTACACTTACACGCCGGTTGGAACAACGACTCCAATCACCTTAACCCAGACCGGCAGTTCCGTACTTGTGGGAACTTGCAAAGCGGCCACGGGCACCTTCGTCGTACCTCCTGTTCCAGGGCTGCCGCCAGAGTCAATTGTCTATACCAACACCTGTGGCCGCCGATGGACCTTCGCACAGGAGTTCTCTCCGATAGGTTTCAAATATTCGCTGCGAACAAGCCACGCGCTGCAGCCTTTCCTCGTGGGCACTGGTGGGTATATGTACTCCAACCGACCTATTCCGATCACCAATGCTGGCTCGTTCAACTTTCAATTTGATTTTGGTGCAGGAATCGAGATCTTCCGGTCGAAGACGCGGTCGGTTTCCGTGGAGGCGCGGTTTCACCACTTCTCCAACAAGGAGACAGCGAATGCCAACCCCGGAGTCGACAACATCAATTACAAGGTCTCGTATAACTTCGGGCGGTGAAGACCTGCTCGTTCGTTCCAAGGAGTGAACGAGCAGGTCTTCACCGCCCGCGGGCTACACGCTCTTGAGAAATGGCACGAGGTGCTTGAAGTAGTAGGCCTGATCGTCCCACATATCCATGTGGCTTCCGTTCGGGCAGATGGCCGAGGTGGCGTTGGGCATCAGGGTCGCCATCTTCTTCATGTCCTTGGGGTCCATCTCGTCGTGGGTGGCGCCGATGGTGAGGGCCCTGACCTTGATCTCGTGGAGACGGTCCCAGCGCTCCCAGCCTTTCAGGTTTCCTGTCATGAGGAACTCGCTCTTGCCCTGCATCTGGTTGTAGATGGTTTGATTGAGGAGCCGGAATGTGCGGTCGACCGGCTCCGGCCAGGGCTGGATGCGACAGATCATCTTGGGATAGAGATGTTCCATCATGATCGTTCCATACTCGGGATTGTCATAGTCCTGCTTGGCTTCGAGCGCGGTTAGGCGAGCGAGTTTGTCGGGTGGCAGCAATTGCTTCAGCGAGGCTGTGCGCTTGAGGTAGGACTCCGCACCCGCCGTCATATTGGAGATAACAAGGCCGCGCAGATGCTGCTGGTAGTTGAGCGCATACTCCATGGCGAGGATGCCGCCCCAGGAGTGCCCTAAGAGGACGAAGTTATCGAGTCCCAAGCCTCGACGAACCTCTTCCACCTCCTCGGTGTAGCGCGGCAGTGTCCAGAGCGAGGTGTCGTCGGGGTGGTCGGAGTTTCCGCAGCCGAGCTGATCGTAATAGAAGAACTCGATGCCGGCCTCGGGCAGAAAGGACTCCATCGCTTCGAAGTAATCATGCGAGGCGCCTGGGCCACCGTGAAGCAGCAGCACTTTGATTGGGCCGGAGCCGATGCGCTTGGTCCACACCTTGTACTTGCCGCCGACAACTGGAACCATACGGATGCCAGCGACGCGGATGCCCGCTGGATTCAGGCTGTCTGCGACTGTAGAGGCATGTGTGCTTTGCGCGGGTGCTGGAGTGGAGACGGCAGCCGCAGGTGCTGCGGCAATGTAAGCGGATGCTTTGAGGAAGGAACGTCGATCAAACATAAGTAACAGTTGACCATACAAGCACTGAGGTCTGGACGCCTCGTTTGGATGGAGCAGAAAGACATTACAGCGGGACGATATACTGTCCATTGTGCGTTAACGTGCCGGATGGCACACAGAGGAGACAGGTTTGGCGAAGGCAGAGATCGGGATTATCGGCGGCAGCGGGCTGTACAACATGGACGGCCTGACCGAAGTGCATGAAGAGCGTGTGGAGACGCCGTTTGGCGACCCAAGCGAAGTGTTTCTGCTAGGCAAACTGGAGGGCCGCGATGTGGCGTTCCTGGCGCGACACGGCAAGGGCCATCGCATCCTGCCCAGCGAACTGAACTTCAAGGCGAACATCTACGCGATGAAGGCGCTCGGCGTGAAGAGCATCTTGAGCGTAAGCGCCGTGGGCAGCCTGAAAGAAGAGCACAAGCCGACCGACTTTGTGATTCCCGACCAGTTCATCGACCGTACCTTCGACCGTAGCGCTACGTTCTTTGGCAATGGCGTTGTTGGGCACGTGGCGTTCGGAGATCCGGTGTGTCCGATCGTGAGCAAGGTGTTCGCTGATGCGTGCGCAGAAGTGGGCGTAGTCAGCAAGCTGGGCGGCACGTACATCTGCATCGAAGGCCCGCAGTTCTCGACCAAGGCGGAGTCGCACCTCTATCGCAGCTGGGGTGCAGACGTGATCGGCATGACGAACCTGCAGGAAGCCAAGCTTGCGCGCGAAGCTGAGCTGAGCTACGCTACGCTGGCGATGGTGACCGACTACGACTGCTGGTTCGAAGGCCACGATGCCGTGACTATCGAACAGGTGATTGAGGTGATGCACCAGAACAGCGGCAACGCGCAGAAGGTGGTTAAAGCCGCCGTCCGGCTGATGCCGGCCGACCTGAGCGCGAGCCCGGCGCAGAGTGCCGCGAAGTTCGCGACGATGACCGACAAGACGATGATTCCCGATGCGACGCGCAAGAAGCTAGAGTTTTTGTACGGGAAGTATTGGTAGGAAGAGCTATTAGCTTTAGCTAAGAGCTAACGGCTAAGAGCTCTTGGCGCGTAAAGAAGATTGAGGCGGGATATTCATGTCGATTCTTGTAGTCGGTTCAGTGGCGTTCGATTCTCTGGAGACGCCGAGTGGCAAGCGCGAGCGCGTGCTGGGTGGTGCGGCGACGCACTTTGCGTTGGCAGCGAGCTTCTTTACGAAGGTGCGCGTAGTTGGGGTCGTTGGTGAGGATTTTCTGCCTGAGCACGAGACGGTGCTGACCTCGAAGGGTGTCGATACGACGGGCATCGAGCACGTGGCGGGCAACAGCTTCCACTGGACGGGCAGCTACCTGAAGGAACTCTCCGAGGCCGAGACCCTGGCGACCGACCTGAATGTCTTCGCGGACTTCTCGCCGAAGATCCCCGAGGGCTATCTCGACAGCGAGTACCTCTTTCTCGCAAACATCGACCCCGTGTTGCAGCTGCGAGTACGCCAGGCTATGCCGAACGCGAAGCTGGTTGCGGGCGATACGATGAACTACTGGATCGCCGCGCACCGCGAGAACCTTGAAAAGGTGATGAAGGAGCTGGATGTGCTCGTCATCAACGGCAAGGAAGTCTTGATGTTGAGCGATGAGACCAACTGGGTGCGGGGCGCGAAGAAGGTACTCGCGATGGGGCCGAAGTCGCTGGTGGTGAAGTATGCCGAGCACGGTGTTGCCGGGTTCTTCTCCGACGCAATGCTGGCGAAGATGGACATGTGCGAGGACGCGGAGCGCACGATCTTCCGTGCGCCGGCAACGCCGGTGGAAGATGTTGTCGATCCCACGGGCGCAGGCGATTCGTTTGCCGGTGGCTTCTATGGCTACATCGCGTCGCAAGGGGTTGAGAACGGCGGCAAGCTTACGCCGGAGATATACCGCACGGCCATGTTCTACGGCAGTGTGATGGGTTCGCTTGCGGTGGAGGCCTTTGGAACCGAGCGCCTGCAACGTACCACGCGTGAAGAGATCGATGCACGCTTCGCGCAGTTGAAGGAGCTCTCTCACCTGTAAGCTGGGCGGGATGAAACGTACGACGATGGAGCTGTGATGAGGAGGGCCGAGTTGCGCAGAGTGCCGGAGCGGCAGATATCGGCGGTGTTGCCGGGCGATCCTGAGGCTGTGCGGCCTGCGCAGCGCGGAGAGACTTACCCTGCGTTTGCCGCGGGTGTGTTGCTCGCGTTCGGCGCACTGTTAATCTGCTACTCCAAAGGGTATCTGCTACTCTACGGCGATGCGGTTGCGCATCTCGCGATCGCGCGACGCATCATCGACTCGCATTATCCGGGGCTCGGGCAGCTCGGTGGTGTCTGGCTGCCATTGCCTCATGTGCTGATGCTGCCGTTCATCCATAGCATGCAGCTATGGCAGACAGGGCTGGCAGGCGCACCAATGTCGACGTTGAGCTTTGCGGTCAGCGTGGCAGGCATGTGGCGGCTCTCGCGGCGCATGATGCGCATACGCTGGGCGTTTGTCGCCACGGCGTTCTATGCGCTGAATGCGAACCTTCTCTTTCTGGCGACCACCGCGATGACCGAAGCTCTGTACCTCGCGCTGTTTGTGTGGACCGTGGTGGCGACGATGGAAGGCATCGCTGCATTGCAGGAAGGGCGCGCCGCAGCGGCCAAGGGACGCATGGTGCTCACCGGACTGCTGGTGCTGGGGATGGTGTTTACGCGCTACGACGGCTGGATCGTCGGTGCGGCAGTGTGGTGTTGTTTTGCGTTGGAGATTTGGAAATCTGCGGCGGAACTGCGCCGAAACGTGATGGTAGCGTTCGTCATCTTCACCATGATGTGTGCGGCGGGGCCGCTGCTGTGGTTCTGGTACAACGCCCACTTCGAGCATGACTGGCTGGACTTCATGCGCGGGCCGTACTCTGCCGCTCAGATTGAGCGCCGCACCGCGCCGCCGGGGCAGCATTATCGCGGCTGGCACAATCCTGGTTGGGCGCTGCTGTTCTACACGCGTACGGCGCAGATCGATGCATCCGTCTGGGAGACCGGCTTTGGTGTGATGACCGCGGCGCTTTATGGCATATGGCTGCAACTGCGCCGCAAAGTATCAGCAGGGCCGGGCTCAGAACAGCCGAACGCTTCGTGGCGTTACGCACTGCTGCTGTGGGTGCCACTGCCGTTCTATGTGTACTCGGTTGCGTACGGGTCAGTGCCGATTTTTATTCCTCAGTTGTGGCCGCACGCATACTACAACGCGCGCTACGGTATGGGGATGTTGCCTGCTCTGGCAGTGTATGCCGCGCTCGCGGCGGAGCGGCTCGATGTGTGGCTGCGCGGTAAGACGGAGGGCTGGGCGCGCATTGCCGCTCGCTTCTGGCAACCGGCCGCCGTGCTGTTGTGCGTAGCGAACAGCGTGGGCATAATGTACCGCATTCCGCTGGTGCTGAAGGAAGCCCAGGTGAATGCGACGACGCGTGTGGCATTGGAGCGCGCGATTGCGTTCTCTCTGGAGCAGATGCCCCCCGATGAGCCGGTGATGATGGCCCTTTCTGCTCATGTGGGCGCCGTGCAGGTGGCGGGGCGCACGCTGAACAGCATGGTCAGCGAAAACGACGAACAGGCATTTGAGATTGCGCTGAAAGACCCTGCGCATAGCGCGGCGTTCGTCATCGCAATCGCGGGCGACCCAGTAGCGAAGGCTGTGGATGTGCACCCTGATGACCTGAGGGAACTTGAGGTGCTGTGCACCACGGGGCAGCCGTGCGCCCGTGTTTATCAGAGTCAGGTCTGGTCAGCCAAAGGACAGAATTCCCCAAAGTAAGCTCTTCCCGGATGAAGCCACGCGGCACCGTGAACAGGCATCAGAACTAGTGGACGTGAACGGGGAAGCGGTCGAGGCTTCGCTTAGACCGAATTAGCACGCTGACAACCGAATGGACCGCAGCCACTCGCTACAGCGAGTCTGCGACGTTGAGTCTCGTCATTGAAATCATGTGGCGTCGCTTCGGAAACACACAATCTGATTCAAGGAGAAACACTATGGGAATCTTTTCAGCCGACGTTAATAACCTGCGGGAACTTTACCTCTCCACCTTGGAACACACACTGAACAGCGAGCGGCAGATCGCCGAGAAGGGCCTTCCGGCGATGATCGAGAAGGCAACGAACCCACAGCTGAAGCAGGCCTTCACGCAGCATCTGCGTGAAACACAAGAGCACGTGATGCGGCTGGAGGCTATTCTTGACGCAACCGAAGGCGAAGCCAACGAAGCCAAGTGCAAGGTGACGGCTGCGCTTATCAGCGAAGCGCAGTCCCAAGTCAGTGATGCCGCCAACGAGGAGATTCGTGATGTCATTCTGATTGCCGCCGGCAACCAGGTTGAACACCACGAGATCGCCGTCTACGGCACGCTGCGCACATGGGCGCTGATTCTGGGCGAACGGGAGCAAGCGGCGATTTTGGAGAAGATACTGCATGAGGAAGAAAACGCGGATTCTATGCTCACCATGCTTTCAGAGCAATTGAATATAGCGGTGCCTGTCGGCTAACTCCGAAAGGCCACGCAATCGGCCATCCGTGTCTCCATTCTGGACAGGAGGCACGGGCGTTGCCGTGTTTGAAAACCAAGGTGGTTATGTCCGCAATCGGAGGATGGAATTGGGTTGCTGGAGTAGTATTCTGACTCGATGATAGGTCAGATAAACATCCACTTCTCTGCGGTTGAAGACGCGGTGCTCTCGGGTTCGTCGGTGAAGCGGTTGCTGCTGTCGTGCGCGATGGGTGGTATCGTCGGAATCGAACGCGAGTGGCGTCAAAAGGACTCTGGCCTGCGCACTAACATGCTGATTTGCATGGGTTCGGCGCTGTTTACGATCATGAGCATCGTGCTCGCCGGTGAGTCGACAGCGAACAAGGGGCAGGTGGCCGCGAACATTGTTCAGGGTGTCGGGTTTTTAGGTGCGGGCCTTATTCTTCACTCTAAAGCGAGGGTCTACGGTCTAACGAGTGCGGCGACCGTATTTGTGGTGGCCGCGATTGGTATGACATGCGGTGCGGGGTTATACTTCGTTGCGCTCGCGGCCACAATACTCGTGCTGATGGCGCTGCAACTGGTGGGCTTCTTCGAAATGAAGCTCGGGCGCAAACGCTATCCAATGATCTATGAGGTACGTGCAAATGTGGGCCCAATCCTGCCCGCTAAAATGGCGGAGGGAGAACGTGCGGTGGCGATGGCTCAGGATGTTGAGCAGGCGCTGTACCGTATGCAGAGTGCGATTCTGCATGCGCTCGATTCGGCAGGCCAGCGGCTGAGTGTGTTAGAGCGTGATAACGTCGCGGGTATCGAGCGTGTCGCGTTTACTGTGCTGGCTACGGTGAAGACGCACGCGCGGCTGCTCAAGGAGTTGCGCGCCAGCGATGCCGCCGACCAAGTGGTGGTGTTCAGAGATTCGGAGGAAGAGTAGTGGGCAGTGTGAAGTTTGTGAAGGCGCACGCGTGCGGCAATGATTTTCTGGTGATCGAAGAGACCGCTGCGCAGGGTCGACATGCGGTGATGGCTCGGAAGCTTTGCGCTCGCAACACAGGCATTGGAGCGGATGGCATCGAGTTCGTCGACCGCCGCGCGGACGGAAGCTTGTTTCTGCGGTTGTTCAATGCAGACGGCAGTGAGGCGGAACTGAGCGGCAACGGTACACGCTGCGTAGCTGCGTGGCTGGCCGCCAGCGAAGGCCGGGAGAGCGTCGCACTGGGTACACATGGTGGTATACGGACGTGCCAAGTTATTGAGCATAACGGGCCGCAATGGTGGATTGAGAGCGGCATGGGAGTGCCGCGGGTGATGCCGCGCAAGATCGAGATCGATGGCGTAGATGGCATCATCGACGGTGCGATGGTCAACGTCGGCAATCCGCACTACGTCATCTTCGTCGACAACGATGTGTTCGCGAGCCACGGCCTCAGCTGGCAGGAGCTTGGTGCCAGGATAAGCGTAGACCCGATGTTCAAGTTCGGCACGAACGTGGAGTTTGTACTCGTGCGCAAGCCGGGCGAGATCGAGTTCCGCATCTACGAGCGTGGCTGCGGACCGACCACATCGAGCGGCACCGGTACCTGCGCCTCAAGTGCTGCGTCGATGGTATTGAAGGGCGTTGCGCGCGAGTTGACGGCGATTGCACAGGGTGGCTCGCAGCATGTGGTGTGGCCGGCCAACGAGGCTGAGATGAGGCTCACCGGCCCGGCGGAGATTATCTGTCGCGGTGAAGCGGAGTTCGCGGGTTAGTGTTCATGCGTCGAGAGGTTGTCCCAAGTCCGAGGTTGAAGCACGGCAGCCGTATTGCCGTGGTGTCGCCTGCGAGTGCTGCGAAGCCGGAGCTGATTGCTGCCGGTGTCGAACGAATGCGCGCATTTGGCTATGAGCCGGTGGTGATGCCTCATGCGTTCTCGCGTCGGCCTTTGTACTACGCGGGCACGGCGGAGGAACGTGTTGCCGATCTTCACGCGGCCTTTGCAGATGCGTCGATCGATGGCATCGTATGCACGCGCGGCGGCTGGGGTTCGGCGGAGCTACTGCCGCTGTTGAATGCTGAGCTTGTTCGCAGCAATCCCAAAATGTTCGTGGGTTACAGCGATCACACCTCGCTCCATGTCTGGTTCTGGAATGAGTGCACTCTGCATACGTTTTATGCGCCGATGGTTGCTGCGGACTGGTCAAAGGCCGATGGTGTTGACGAACGCACCTGGAAGGCTGCGCTTGAAGGCAATAGTGCATGGAGCGTTGGATCTCCTGACGGCGTGCGCGTGCTGCGTGGCGGAGATGCGGAGGGTCGGCTGCTCGGTGGATGCGTGTCGATTTTGTGCGCCGCGTTGGGGACGCCGTGGGCGCTGAAGATTGACGAGCCTTGTGTGCTCTTTCTTGAAGACATCGGAACCAAGCCGTACCAATGGGACAGGATGTTGCAGCATCTGCGGTTTGCTGGGGCATTGCAGAACGTGCGCGCCATTGTGCTCGGCGATATGAGCGCCAACGTGGACGATAGCGAGATGCCACTGCTGGAGGCTGCGTGTCTGCATGCGTTGAGAGAGTTTGATGGGCCTGTGCTGATCGGTCTTCAGAGTGGGCATTTGTCGCGCGCCAACCGCTCAATGCCGCTGGGCGCATGGGTGAAGTTGAAGGGAACGGAGCTGAGCATTTGAGCAAGCATGTACATCTGATTGGTATCGGTGGAACGGCGATGGCGTCGCTGGCGGGGATGTTGAGCGCGCAGGGACACCGTGTTACAGGTTCGGACACGGCTGCGTATCCGCCGATGAGCGACCAGCTGCGCGCGATGGGCATCGCGATCATGGAGCCGTACAGCGAGCGCAATCTCGACGAGCGGCCTGACCTGGTCGTCGTCGGCAACGCAATCTCGCGCGGTAATCCGGAGCTGGAGCGTGTGCTCGATGAGCGTATCCCGATGACGAGCATGGCCGCGTTGATCCATGATGAGTTTCTCGCAGGGCGCGAGCGCCTGGTTGTGTGCGGCACGCACGGCAAGACAACTACGACGAGCATGCTGGCTTGGATCTACGCTACAGCCGCACGGCGCGATGCGAAGTGGCTGCCGTCGTTCCTCATCGGCGGCGTTGCAGAGAACTTCGGCACGAGCTTTCATGTTGAGCCTGGTACGCGACCGTTTCTTCTCGAAGGCGATGAGTACGATACGGCGTTCTTCGATAAAGGCCCCAAGTTCCTGCACTATTTTCCCGACGCTGCGATTCTGACGCATGTTGAGTTCGACCACGCGGATATCTATACCGACCTGAGTGCCGTGAAGACCGCGTTCAAGCGCATGGTGAATCTCATCCCAAGGCGCGGCCGACTGGTGGCCTTCGATGGCAGCGCGAATGTGACCGAGTGCTGCGCAAAGGCCTTCTGCGCGGTGGAGCGCTATGGCTTTGAAGAAAGCTCGAAGTGGGGTGTTGTCGATCTGCAGCCCGGCGCAACGACGATGTGGACTCTGCTGCGTGACGGAAACGAATTTGCGCGGCTCGCTCTGCCGATGGCCGGCGAGCACAACGCGTTGAATGCGACGGCTGCGGCGGCGCTGGCGGCAGGGCAGGGCATTCCCGTGGAGTCGATAGTCGACGCGTTGGCCAGCTTTAAGAGCGTGAAGCGCAGGCTTGAGGTGCGTGCCGAGGTTGCGGGCGTTACGGTGATCGACGACTTCGCGCACCATCCCACGGCAATCCGCGAAACGCTGCGCGCGTTGCGTGGCGCGTATCCGAGCCGCAGGCTGTGGGCGGTGCTGGAGCCGCGCTCGAACACGTTGCGGCGCAGCGTCTTCGAGCATGAGATCGTAGAGTCGCTGGCTCTGGCCGATGAAGTGGTACTGGCGGCGGTCTTCAAGAGCGAGGCAATCCCGGCGGGCGAGCGGCTCGATCCTGCGCATGTGGTCGCCGGGTTGCAAGAGCGTGGTGTGCCTGCGGTGCTCTGCGCCGACGCCGACGCAATCGTTGCGGAATCTGTGTCGCGCATGCAGGTAGGCGATGTCGTTGCGATCCTGTCGAACGGCGGATTCGGGGACATCTACACCAAGCTGCCGAAGGCACTGGCTTCTCGCAGCTAAGCGCCGCGGCGCTATAGTGACTTGTTCATGATGACCACTTCGAGGTCCTCTCCGCTAGGCAGTGGTACCGTCGAGCGCGACTGCTCGACGTAGCCCTTCAGAGAGTAGAGCGGCACGCCGGTCAGTGTCGAGGCCATCTCTAGGCGCGTAAATCCTGCGGCGTGCGCGGCCTGCTCGCAGAGGTTGAGAATCAGCGAGCCGAGCCCGCGCCTTGCCCATGCAGGATGCACGAAGATGGCACGGATCTTCGCATGATCGCTGGCAGGATCGAGAACGCTAGCGCTGCGTTGTGTGCCGCCATTGGTGATACACGCAGTGTCGCTGCCGCAGAGCGTGCCGCGATAGCTCCAGCCTTCGCACGCGACCAGCTGCGTTGGTTCGTCTACAGGCGTGGCGACAAAGTAGGTCTGGTCCGCGATCAGTTGACGGTCTACGCCGAAGGCGCTGCCGATGGAGGCGTCGATCTGTGAGGGCGAGTAGTCGCCGGCCTGAAGGCCACGCACGGATGCCTCGACGAGCGCCAGGATCGTGGGCACATCTTCGGCGGTAGCTTTGCGGATGGCAAACAAAACGGCCGTTGCAGTGGCTGCGGACTCTGTGCTCATTCAGAAATTGTAACCAGTGCAGCTCGCGGGCACGGTATCCTGAATTGATATGTTTGCCGCGTTAAAAATGTTGCTCGTGTTTGTGCTGCTCGGTGTGCCGGCTGCGCTTGTTGGAATTCCGTGGTCCGCGTTGCGCGGTGATTTCAGCACCATGTACTCGTGGGGCATGGGCACCATGCGGATGGGTCTGCGCTTTGCTGGGGTTCGCGTGCGTGTGGTGGGCTTGGAGAATGTGCCGATGGGTGAGTCGTGTATCTTCCTCAGCAACCACGTCTCGAACCTCGATCCACCGGTGCTGTTGCCGGTGATTCCGGGCACGACAAGCGTGTTTCTGAAGAAGTCGCTTATGAAGATTCCGCTGCTAGGCACTGCCATGCGGATGGGCAAGTTCGTGCCGGTGTCGCGCGGTCACTCGCGCGAGGAGGCGCAGAAGAGCGTGGAGGCCGCTGCCGACGCGCTGCGCAGCGGCCTGCACATCACCATCTTTCCGGAGGGCACGCGTTCGCCCAACGGCAACCTGCTGCCGTTTCGCAAAGGCGCCTTCTTTCTCGCGGCGGACACCGGCGCGCCGATGGTGCCCATCGTTATCCGTGGCACGGCAGCGATGATGCGCAAGGGTAGCCTGAAGCTGTATCCAAAGTCAGGAGCCGGTGAAGCTGTGGTGGAGTTTCTGTCACCGCTGCGGCCGCAGAACTACGCCAGCAAAGAAGAGCTGATGGACGCCGTACGTTCCGCAATGGAGCAGGCGCTCGCCCGCTCCGCGTAGTTTCGGTTACTTGATGTAGGCGGTGTAGCCGTCGGTTGCGAGCCGCTGACGCATGGCGTCGGCGGAGTTGCGGTCGTTGAACGGACCCAGCAGCAGGTGGATGAAGTTGTCCGGGCCTGGGTGCTGCGAGACGTTGTAGCCCTTGGCGCGCAAAGCGTTCTGCAGCAGCGTGGCATCCTCAGGATGGCTCACCGAGATAGCCGCGACCTGCACCCATAGCCCTGGCGATGGCGTCGTAGCGGCTGGCGTGGGCTTCGGAGCAGCAGTCGCGAGAGGCGGGTTCACTCGAACAATGGGAGCTACGGCAGGCGCTGCTGCTGGCGCGGTTACCGGCGCGATCTTGACCGGCTCAGGCTCCGTTGTAGGTGTATCAACCGGTGCGCTCACGGGTGCAGGCGCTACCGCAACCTCGGAGTGCGCACCTGCTGGCTGACCCGCAGCGGGTTTGAATCCGCTGAAGTCGGCGCTTGCCCCTGTCGCCGATGATGTCGTCTCCGCGGTCTCAGAACCTGTAGACCGGTGTCCGCCCATCGAGTAACCGAAGCCGAAGAAGATCCCGCACAGCACCACCTGGCCAAAGAAGATCCCAAAGATCGCGGCTGAACTCAACGTCAGCTCGTGCTCTTTGTTGGCCATCGTGTCGCCGGAGTACGTTTCGTCCTGGCGGCGATCCTGGTAGTCGTCTTGTTCGCGGAGGTAGCTCATGGTCCTTCAGCAGCAAGTGGAATCAATAGCAAAAAGTACCGGCCCGTCTAGGCGAAAGTGTAGCAGCGCTAGGCAGCCGCTGGTTGCGCAATTCAAGAGCTGGAGTGCAATCCATTAACGGCAGAGCAATCCGGCTCTTGAATGAGCCACAAAGGCTTTTCTTTGCTTCAGTACCGCAGGTAAAACCCAACCTGCGGCTCAAAGGAGCTGGTGTGCTTCAGGATGGTGAGATAGTTCTGGCCGAAGTCAGGTGCCAGTAAAAACGTCTGGCGGAAGCCCGCGCGTAGGCCGAAGTGCTGTGCATCGTCAATGTACTTCTGCACACCGAGCGTGTAGTAGTAGGTGGCGCGGGCCTGCTCCGGCGCGCCCTCTCCGCCGCCCGAGGTCGGCTTGAACGCGGTCGTACCCGCACCGGCGCCCACATACGGCTGCAGGGTAAAGATCGGATGCGGGGGCGTCGCAAGATAGCCGAACGTATATTCATTCACCTTTGTCTGGATCTGGCTAGGTGCGACCGAGTAATGTTCCGTGTAGCGGGCCTCGCCGTAGTTGAATTCCAGGCCAAAGTAGGGCCTGGCGATGTAGCGCACCTCTGCTAGCACGCCCACGGTATTCGAACCGAACTGTGTCACATCGGTGGCACCCTGGTTGGCCACCGGCGAGACCACCGGACCGCTGACGGTTGTGTTGTAGACACCCACGGCCGCGACGCCGAGATCCATCCGATGAATCTGCTTCTCCAGCGGTGTCATCGGGGTGTCTGTCTGGGCCAGGGCAACAGCGCTGGTAGCGCTGCAGGCAAGCAGGAGGGCGGCGTAAAGAGTCGAGGCTTTGCGAATCAAGTCTGGGAGGCTCCGGGCGCGCAAGGGCGCTCTGTCATTTCCAAGAGGCCACTTTCGCAGCCTCTTTCCTATTTCCAAAATTCCTGGAGACCATGCTGACGGTCTCCCCATAGTCTAACCCTTTCGCTTGTTGACGCGGGCCCTCCGCGCAAGGCGAGTGAGTACCGATGTGCCCGCTCCAAGCAGCAGACCGCAGCCAATCGCCACCGGCCAACTAACAGGGGTGCTAATACCAAGCGCCGTAACGCCACGCAGACCCACACAGAGTGCAGCCGTCGCGGCGATGGCGAACAGTATGGGGGTTGGACGCACCAGATCCGCCGCCAGCACTGTCGCTCCTGCCAGGATCAGCAGAATTCCTTCCAGGTTCACTCCCTCGTGGCCCAGCGCGGCCAGCGCCAGCAGAACTGCCAGTAGTCCTAATGCGCCCGGAATCACGCGGCCGGGCCGGTTCAGCTCCAGATACACTAGCCCAAATCCCGCGGTCAGCAGCAGGACGGCGCTATCGGCAGTCATCTGATGTACAAGCTGCGTAGGCATGAGCTGGTTAGGGCGCCGGAACCAGCTTGCCGTGTTGCTGCAGAGCGATCCGCATGGCCTTGGCGGCGCTGTTGCCTGGCTCCAGCTGCTCGGCATGGGCTACATCCTCGGCGCAGTTCAAAAGCTGGTTGGCGGCTAGATCCAGCCGTGCCAACTCCATCCACGCCGCAGCTGTGGGCTTCAGCTTGATGGACAGGTTCGCCTGCACCCGCGCCTGCGTGGCGTCGCCGCTGACATCGCGAATCTGCGCCAGCCCAGCGTGGGCGTCTGCGGAGTTTGGATCGGCGGCGAGGGCGAACTGAAACTGGTTTTCGGCCTCGGGCAGCAGGCCTTCGGCCAGGTATTCGCGGCCTTGCCGGGTGTACTCGGCGGCGCGCTGATCGGGCGGCAGCGTGGCCAGCCGGGCCGCACGAGTCTGATCCAGCATGAAGGCGGCTTGACGGAAGCCGGTCTCGGAGTAGCTGCGCCGAATGCGTTCCGCAGCGCTGAAGTTAGCCTTCGTGTCGTTGGCCAGCCGCGTATTTGCGGGTACGCTGGCCAGTTCGTTCCTCAACGCGATGGCCTCGTTGTCCTGCGGCTTCAGCTTAAGCGCGGCTACCACCTCGTTGATGGCTCCTGTCGTGTCACCGCGCCGGAAGAGCGACACCGCGAGGTTGTAGTGGTAGTCCTCGTCATTGGGATCAGCAGAGGACGCACGCTGAAACAGCGGAACGCCGTCCTTGCCCTGGCGGCTCAGTGCCACGGCCTGGTTGTTCACGATCTCCGGCAGCGGGAGGCGTGTGGACACAAATGAGAAGGCGTCCGCGGCGGCCGCGTAGCTAGCGGTGTTGAAGCGCGCCAACCCCAGGTAGAAGTTCGCCTCCAGTGCCTGGCGATCGGTTTGCGGCACCTTGGCTAGCGTGACAGCCGCGGCGGCATACTGCTTCTGCGCAAACTGCTCCTTGCCCAGCGCCAGCAGCGCGGCCGCGTAGTTCGGCACCAGCGAGGTCGCGGACTGTAACCGTTTCAGCCGCTCCGCCGGGTTCGTTGCGCCGATGCCGCGGATGTAGTCCTCAAACGCTGGCAATGCCACGGCCCCTGGCGCGGCCAGAAACGTTGGCTCGGCCACGTTGAAGTGCGGATCCAGCGCGCGCGCTATCCTCCAGGCGATCGCATTTTCGCCGTCGAAGAGCCGATATAGTTCCGCCGAGTCCTCCAACGGCGAGGTCAGCGACAGGTTATCGAGCGAGAGAACTCGTGCCTGGATAGTGATGTGTCCTGTGGAGTTCGCCACGTTACTGGAGGTGGTTGCCGCCCCGGAGCTGGACGTCGTTCCTTTGGCCGCGTCGGGCTCGACGTTGTAGCTGCCGATGACGACAAAGTTCGCGTCCAACTGCTGCGCGATCCGAATGGTAGTGGCGCGAGAGGGCTGAAAGTCCGCAGGCAGTCCCAAGTGGTCGTAAGCATAGGTGCGATCATCGTGAGAGATTGTCAGAAACCCAGCCGAATCCAGCCGCTTGTTCAACGTGTCAGGGAACGAGTCCCCGATCCAGTTCAGCGAGGAGTCGCCGGAGCGGTTGTCGAACGGCAGCACCAGCACCACCCGGCCTCCCGGCATTGCAGAGCTTTGGGAGGAGTCCTGTGCCGGGGTAGAGGCAACCGTAGTAGCCGCGCATATCCCCAGTAAAATCAGTACCAAGGGCCGGTAATCAAAGACGGTAGATGTCCGGCAGGTTCCGGCGGTGAAGGTGGCTAAAGACCGCATCCCTTTGATTATAGGCGCTGCCGTAGCCACTGCTCTGCGCCCTTCCTCAATCATTTTTTCAATACAGAGTATTGGGAAATCCCATGCGTGTTGCAGCACGCCATTGGCTCGTATGTACTCAAATGCGAACGCATGTTCAATTCAAGTCTACGGAGACCGACCTATGCGAGTTGCCGCATTCAGGCCCAAGGGAACGCTTTATCCCTTCGTCCCCGCCCTTTTCGGAACGTGTGTTTTGCTCGCTGGCGCGAGCGTGTGTGCTGCCCAACTGGCTCCCCAGGTCGTTCACCAGCCGGCGGCGAAGGCCGTAGCCTTGACCAAGTATGAGACGCTCCGCACCCGCGTGATGGGCGATGACCTTACCGTGGACTGGAGCGAGTTTCGTCACGTCGCCGTGGATGCAGGCATGGACAGCGGCTTTGACTGGCACCCTGTGCGCCAGCGTGTGCTGAAGGACCTTGACGTCGGCAACACGCAGGCTGCGCTGAGCGGCGCTCAGACTGTCATTGCGCACAACATGGCGAACCCTGAAGGCCATCTTCTGGCGATGATGGTCTACCAGCAGCTTGGCCTGGAGGCAGCCGCAGACCGCGAGCACAACATCGTTGATGCTATTGTGAAGTCGATCATGGCGTCCGGCGATGGCCTTTCGGCGCAGCACGCGCTTTCCACCGTCTCCAGCACTGAAGAGGAGTTCGTCGTGAATATGGTGCTCGACGCGGACGCCGAGTCGCAGGTAGTAGTGCGCACCGCCGGAGCCAGCTACGACCGTATGACCATACGCAGCGAAGACGGCACCGAGCATATTCTCTGGTTCCATTCCATCGCCAAGCCGGTCGCCGTGGCCGCTGCCGTTCTGCCTTCGCGGTAGCTCGGTCGCTTGACACCGCCTCTATAATAGAGGAGAAAGAGAATTCCCCGGCCAAGTGTCGGGGTTTGTCGTCAGCGGTCATTGTCGCCGGACTCTGTATCTATCAAAGCGTGCACTTTGGTAGATACAGAGCTAACTTCAATCTGCTCTGGATCTTAGCCCGAAAAACTGGGGAAGGTTCGCCGCTACTTCTTCGGCAGATCCAGGTAGAACGAGCTCTCTGGATACCACTGAGGGCGTGTCGGAGCATTCGCCACGCGATCCGCCAGTTGCGCCAGGAAGCTGGCGAACTGGGCAGCAGCCACCTTGTCGACCGGCTGCTGCAGATCGTCCGAGGGACGGTGATAGCGCACCTTCACCCACTCGTTGAAGGTCTTCTCCTCCGGCGAGTCGGGAGTCCAGCCGAACTTGAAGGCCAAGGCAGGGATGCCCTGTTTGACGAAGTTCACCTGGTCGGAGCGCACGAAGCGGTTCTCCTCCGGCTGCTTGTCGAACTGCGGTTCCACGTCGTCAAGCTGGCTCACGGCGCGAGCGTCGTTGCCCAGCGTGGACTCGCCGAGGCCCTGCACTTCGAGGTAGCGTAGAGGGAAGAGCGGCAGGAACATGTCCATGTTCAGGTCGCCGACGACCTCCTTCTTTGGCACGGTTGGTTTTGTGGCGAAGTACTGCGAGCCGAGCTCGCCAAGCTCCTCGCCCATGAAGGCGACGAAAAGAATGGAACGCTTCGGATGCTGGCCGACGCTGAGAATTTTCGCCGCTTCGATCAGCGCAGCGATGCCCGAGGCATTGTCCATCGCGCCGTTGTAGATCGTGTCGCCGTCAACGGCCTTGCCGATGCCAAGATGATCCAGATGTGCGCTGATGACGAGGTACTCTTTCTTCAGCTTGCGGTCGGAGCCTTCGAGCTCTCCGATGAGGTTCGGCGAGGTGATGAAGGGCTTCTGCGGCGTGACGACGATGGTCTTCGCGTGCAACGTACCGGGCAGCGGAAAGATCGGCAGCGGTTTGCCGGCATCGGCCAGCGCCTTCAACTCCGCTGGCGTGTGGCCGGAGTCGGCAAAAAGCTTTGTCTGCCCACTGTCGGTGAGTGTGGCAACGAGCTTCGGCCCATCAGGCGGCTCAAGCGCTGGATCTGCGAAGGCCAGCGTGGGACGCGGCGTTGTGGTCGATGATGGAGGCGCACCAGGCCGCGGTGGAGCGATCTGTATGTAGCCCAGCACTCCAGCATCGCGCAGCGCCCTCCAGCGTTCGCTGGCGCTGCGTGCATAGGCTCGCTGCGGGCCTAGTAAATTGGCAGGCGCCGCGTTGTAGAAGACGACGATCTTGCCCTTCAGGTCGAGCCCGGCGAGGTCGTCAACATGCTTGCGCGGCACATGCAGGCCGTATCCGATGAAGACCATCGGCGCATCAATCGCACCGTAGGTCGCAACGCGCGGGCTGAGCGCTATGTCGTCGCTGAGCGAGAAGGTTGTGCTGCCGACCTGGAAGACGGAGCTTTCCCTGTCGAGCGTCAACGGAACGAGCTCCACATCCTGCCGGTAGCCGTTGATTCCGGCAGGCCTAAGGCCGATGGTTTTGAACTGGTCTTCGACGTACTTGGCCGCAGCCTCGTATCCCGGTGTTCCAGTGCCACGCCCTTCAAGCTTATCGTCTGCGAGGTACTGCACATGTGACCACCACGCATCGCCGGCAGCGTTCCAGTCTTTGTTGGCGGGCTGTTGTGCGAGGAGCGCAGCAGCGGCCGCAAAAAGGCAGAGAGGTAGTGCAAGATTCCGCAGGGATGGCATATTGCCGATTATAGGGTCAGGCAAGCGCGTTCTAGCTGATCGTGTTGCCACCATTGACGGCGAGGCGTTGGCCGGTGATGAACCTCGCGCTGTCGCTGGCGAGAAACGCGACGGCCTTTGCAACATCTAGAGGCTGACCCATGTGCTGCATCGGAACATCTGCTGTATAGGCGTCGAGCTCTTGCTGGTCGACGCCAGCGTGGCGCTCGACAGGAATCCAACCCGGCGCTACGAGATTGACGGTGATGCCCGTCGGAGCAAGTTCGCGGGCCCAGGAGCGGGTGAGGCCGAGCTGCGCTCCCTTGGCCGCAACGTAGTTCGCGAAGCGCGGGTTGCCGAGCTCGAAGACCTCGCTGCCGATGTTGATGACGCGTCCAAAGCCACGCTGTTTCATTGTCGGCAGAACGGCCTGGAGCAGCAGCAACGGCGACTTCACGAAGAACTCAAGCTGATCGAGGTGCGAACGCCATGTCTGCTCTTCGATGGACTGAAACGGCTGCGGACCGGTTGCATTGACGACGAGGATGTCGATTGCACCGAGTGAGGCTTCGGCTTCGCGGACGAGACGTGCGATCTCGGCCTCGTCGCGAACGTCGGCTTGGAAGGCTGCAGCGCGGCCGCCGCGCTCTGCAATCTGCTGGCAGAGATCGTCAGCCAGGTTTGCGCCGTTGAAGTAGTTGATCGCGACGTTGACGCCGGATGCTGCGAGCTCAAGCGCAATCGCAGCGCCGAGTCCGCGTGATGCGCCAGTGACAAGCGCGGTGCGTTTTGAAGTCTGTGTGCTCATTCCTATGGACTACTTCTTGCCGAAGACCTCGCCCATGCGACGGATCTGTGCACCGACGCCGCGGAGTTTCTCTTCAAGGCGCTCGTAGCCGCGGTCCATGTGGTAGACGCGGTCGAGAATTGACTCACCGTCCGCTACCAAGGCGGCGAGGACGAGAGCGGCAGATGCGCGGAGGTCCGAGCACATCACGGCTGCGGACTGCAGCTTCGCGCCGCCGCGAATGGTGGCGGTGCGACCGCTGACGCTGATGTTCGCACCCATGCGGTTGAGCTCGCTGACGTGCATGAAACGGTTTTCGAAGATGTTCTCCGTGACGATCGAGGTGCCTTCGGCCTGCGTTGCGAGCGCCATGTACTGTGCCTGCATGTCCGTCGGAAAACCTGGATACTCCTCTGTGGTGATGTCCGCGGCGGTGAGCTTCGCGCCGGAGTGAACGCGGATGTTCTCCTTGCCGACTTCGAGCTTGACGCCACACTCTTCGAGCTTGCTGATGAGCGCGCCGAGGTGGTCAGGGTTGCAGGCGTCGATGTTGAGGTCGCCGCCAGTGATGGCTCCTGCAATAAGGAAGGTGCCGGCTTCGATGCGGTCCGGATTGATGCGATGGCGCGCGCCGTGCAGCTTGGCGACGCCTTTGATCTTGATGGTCGAGGTGCCTGCGCCTTCGATCTGCGCCCCCATGGCGTTCAGCAGGGCGGCGAGGTCGGTGATCTCGGGTTCGCGGGCGCAGTTCTCAAAGAGGCTCTCACCTTCGGCAAGCGCTGCTGCCATCAGCAGGTCTTCGGTGCCGGTGACGGTGATCTTATCGAAGACGATGTGCGCGCCTTTGAGGCGGTCGGCGCGGGCTTCAAGGTAGCCGTGCTCCTGCGTGATCGTAGCGCCCATCGCTTCGAGGCCTTTGATGTGCAGGTCGATGGGACGACCGCCGATGGCGCAGCCGCCAGGCATCGCGACGCGGGCCATGCCGGTGCGTGCAACAAGCGGGCCGAGCACCAGCGAGCTGGCGCGCATGGTCTTGACGATCTCATACTTCGCGACGGGATCTGAGAGCACGGCGCACTTGATGCTGGTGCGGTGCTGAGCGCGACCGTAGCCAAGTTCGACTTCGGCACCCATGCTGGTGAGCAGCTTCCGCTCGGTCTCGATATCTTGAACCTGTGGGATGTTCTCGAGGATAACCTCGTCTTCGGTGAGGATGGCCGCGGCCATGCACGGAAGAGCGGAGTTTTTGGCTCCGGAGACTCTGATGGTGCCGAGCAGCGGGTTGCCGCCGCGGATAACGAACTTGTCCATGAGTACAGTTTACGGAAGCAGGCTGAGGAAGGGAGTGGCGGGGAGGGTGCCGGCTGTCGCGAGCATCCCCTCTGCGGCTGGAGGATCTTCCCTGAGGGTGCAGTCATTGCCTGGTCGGGCAAGATACAGGGGTTCTCCACTTCGGCGCGTTGCGCCTCGGGTCGAGATGAGGAAGCTATGGTGCTACCCCACCCATGCCGCGATGAGGCTCCACGCCAGCGGACAGAACAACGTCCGCCGGGGACCCCGAGGCTGCGGCATGGATGGGGCCCCCGATCAATTGGGGCGGGTGATGGCGAAGACGGGGACGGGTTCGGCGATGCCTTTGAGCGGAATGGGCGGCAGGGGAGTGAGAGGGACGGCGTTGTCCAGTTCGGCGGCGGCTTCGGCGG
>CAJCIM010000036.1 GCA_903970395.1 Acidobacteriaceae bacterium | reverse complement strand
ACCTACGAGGCTGTGCACCAGCTCACGCAGCTCGGCATCGGCCAGTCAACGGCCATCGGCATCGGCGGCGATCCCATCATAGGCACCACCCACATCGACGCGCTGAAGCTGCTGAACGAAGACCCGCAGACTGAAGCGATCATCATGATCGGCGAGATCGGTGGCTCTGCCGAAGAGGCCGCAGCCGAGTACATCAAGGCTCATGTAAAGAAGCCGGTGGTCGGCTTCATCGCCGGCCAGACGGCGCCTCCGGGACGCCGCATGGGCCACGCCGGCGCGATCATCTCCGGCGGCGAAGGCACCGCCGCCAGCAAGATGGCAGCGATGTCCGCTTCTGGCATCCACGTGGTCAAGTCGCCGGCTGAGATCGGCGACGCAATGGCAAAGCTCCTCGGCAAAAAGTAAACGGCACTTAAGTCAAAGCTCAGATCTGCACGCCTCATCGCTTCGAGCCTGACTATAGTGACTCGTACAGTTCGCGGTCCCACAACTCACAGAGATGGGCCCCTGTTTCCTGCGTCCAGGACGTAAGAGTCTTGGACGCCTCTTGACCTGTCTCCGCGCCTCCAGCGTAACCACATCAAGACCGATAGCAGGAGCACAAACGGCGACATAAGCAGGCTGCCTTCAGGGCCGATGGTTCCCCCGCTCCACAGAGTGGAACCCGTTGGATGCGTCGATAGGAGATGCCCTTCGGCTGCAAAACCACTGTCAGCGACACCAAAAAAGTAGATCTGAGCCCAGTCCCAGGCCGCAACAAAGCCGACTCCCCACCAAAAAGAACCGGTGTACCAAAGACTGAGGAAGAGAAGCATGTTAAAGCTAAAGATATTTCCCATGTAGAGAAGTCCCGCTCTACCTTCTCCGAGCAAGAAAGAATAGAGGAGCGAGAAGATCAGTGCTGCGAACCAAAAACCGATGCTGCGGACAAGTGTGAACTGAGGATAACCACGAAGCAGGACCACCTCGTAGAAACAACCGATTGAGAGCGACACAGCCCATGCTATTGCAAATTCCAAGACGTCTGTTCCATGCAAAGCGACACCATCGAACACCAGAAGATGAAGTCTCCAAAGTGCACCTACCAGGATGGATAGGGCAGCGAATCCGGAGATAAGTCCCCAGCAGAAACGAATCCAGCCAGAGTTGTCACCGAATCCGTATACAGCAACTCTGCGTCCTTCGATCTTTGCCATAAGAACGATACTGATCAACAGCACCGCACACTGCATCACCTCGCGGCCCAGTAGGTGCCCCGGAGTAAGGACATGAGACCGGCCATTCCAGGCGCTGAGCAGGCGCTCCAGCGGTGAGGCAACAGCCGTTTGCAGAGCGATGTATATGGCCGCGAAGAGCAGGAGGCCCCATAGGGGACGAAGTTCTTCGTGACGCAAAAAGACACTGCGAATTTTAGAGTGCGACGTTTGTCGAGAGATTTCTTGTTCTGGCCGATTTCTAACTGAACTGCTCATCTATGTTTTAGTTTTAAAGCTTCGTTCCTGAGGATTTACATACAAACTTCAATGTACAACGAAGAGGCGTCACCGCTTGGGGCGGCGACGCGGTCTTGCGCCATCTGCAGCACTCTCTCAATATGTTCTTGGAGATGCGAGTCTTCCATGGATGCCTCGGAATTGAATGGATTGGCGTACCCGACCACATCTTGCCGTGGACCTACTCCATCCAGTTCGCCATCATCAGCGGCAATTTGATCCGCTTGAAGTGTCGAGTGTTGTTCGTCACCAGTACCGCGTCCGCAACAATTGCATGAGACGCTATCAGCATGTCTAGTTCACCGATCAAGTTGCCTGTCATTGTCAGTTCGTAGCGAATTTCGGCGTAGAACTCAGCACCCTCAATGGGCCACGGCAGCACCTGTACAGCATTCAGAAACTTCTTCACTCCAATGTGAAGCCGGCTGCTTGCCGGAAGTTTCTTCAATCCAAACAGTAACTCGCCACGAGTCAATGCCGACACGCATAACTCATCCGGGCGCAGAGCCTTCAACTTGTCCGAAACATGCACACCGCCGTAGTCCTTGATGACATAAATTGCAATGTCAGTGTCCAGCATGTGCAGCATCAGTCGTCCTCGCTGAACAACGTCCGGTCTTTAGTCGGTATACGGTTCATCGGCCGGTCTTCCATCCACCCTTCGGGAATCTCGGCATAGCTTCACGCACCATATCCGTAAGAGGCGGGGCTTCGGCTCCGCCTTTTTTGATTCACGAGCAACCATCGAGCTGTACACTAACGCCATCTCTCGCGGCACCGCAATCTTCGTATGAAGCCAGCAAAACACTTAGCAGACGACAGGCCTACACGCGTCTGGCGAAAGATCGAGAATCAGCTTGCGTTCCTCCTGGTGATGATCGCGCTTGGAGTGGTGCTGCGCATTGCGAACCTCGACGGTGTGGTGAACCGCAGTCCCGATGAGCGCAACTACACGTGGGAAGCTGCCACACTGCTGCAACAAGGATCGGCTGGCGTTCACACCATCATCGCAGCCCAACCCAACAATCTGTCGCTGCCATCCCCTACCCGCGCCGGTTATCTTTGGCTGCTCGCAGAGATGATGCGTTTTACCGGTGAGGCGACGCCAGACACTGGCGCGAAACTCGCCTGCGGGGCGTCCATCCTCTCCTTGTTGCTGCTGGCCATACTGGCATGTCGTGCTTTTTCGCCGCTATGTGCCATCGTCTCGGTGAGCCTGCTTGCCGTCTCACCGATGGCACTGATAACTGCACGCCGCAGCTGGCAGGAGGCCTTCGTCGAGGCGCTCACACTCGCTCTCCTCTGGCTTTCCTACGAGATCTGCGCGGGACAGCGTCGTCTCGGCTGGCTCATCTCCTTCGCTACGCTCGGTGCTTACGCACTCACTGTCAAAGAGGTCGCAGCTCTGGGCTTCCTGCTTTGTGTTGCGGCCGTTCTGCTGGTGCTCTTCAAGCGCGGCGAAACCCGGATTGCGTGGCTCGTCCTGGGCCTGTGTACACTCGCATCCGGGCTCGCGCTCGGCTGGCTCGCGTGGCTCCTTGGTGGCGTGGGCGTCATGATGAACTCCTACACGGAAACAGCAAAGTTTTTGACGATCAGCGACTACAGCATTGTGTATGAAGCGGGTTCGCAGTGGCAGCTCGCGCTGGCGTTCTGGTTGTTGTCGCCCTTGACGCTGCTTCTGGCATTCACCGCAGTGGCCTTCGCCTCCATCAAGCAACTTCCCTTCCTGCAAGACCGCCTGCACACGCTCGCTTTCGCTGGCTACATCGCCATCTTTCTTCTTCTAACTGCCGGGCTGCCGCACCACATGAATCTGCGCTACCTTTGCCCGGTCTTTGCACCGTTGTGCCTGCTCGCGGGAGTTGGCCTGGTGCAGGTGGTATGGCTTGTGCAGCGTCTCATGAAACCGTCGCTCGACTACGCGCCCGAAGCTGTCGCACTGTTGCTGCTCACCATCTTCTCCGCGCGCGACTACAGGGTTTTTCGCAACGACTATGCCCTGCCGGATATTCAGGACCTCTCCCTTCGCATGGTGCTGGCCGCTGTAAACGATCCTATGCCGTTCGCGCCTGCGCCGGAGCAGGCCGGTTCAGGCAAGACCGCCGCAGCGCCAGCGGCTTCGGAAGCACAGCCCCCAGCGGCTAACTGGCTCAACCTCTCCCTGTCCTATGCACAGGCACACCAGCCGCAGCGCAGCATCGACGCCGCCGAAAAGTGCCTGCAGCTTGACCCGCAAAATGCGACAGCGTGGAACAACATCGCCGCCGGCTATGAAGAACTGCATCAGTGGGATCCGGCCATCGACGCAGCCAATCATGCGCTGAAGATTCAGCCTGACTTCCAGCTCGCGCGTAACAATCTGAACTGGTCACTGGCACAAAAGAAGCTGAATCCTGGTAAATAGTGCCAGAAGCACCTGCCACTACCTCTGCTCGCGGTAGAACAGAAACGCCAGCCCAAACGCCGCCGCAAGCACAAAAGCCAACTCCGCATGGCGTTTATCCGGATACCGCAGGCACACCAGACCGTCCGCGGCCCATGCCACACAACCCACTGCCCATATCCATGCGGTTCGTCGCAACACTCTGGACCTCACGCTTTCTTTTAGACTCCGTGGCGTGCACTTTCAGCTCTATGGGAAGACTGGCGAATGCAGTTCGCCCTCATCGTTCATGAACTCCCCGTAAGGCTCATCTTCTGTTGCCTCGGACGCGAACCGTATCACGTGACGATCCAGGTCCGTCACCTGTATCTCGCGTGAGCCCCAGGGAAAGTTCGTTGGCTTCTGGCGTATGCGCGCTCCGCGAGCCCGCAGTTCCTCGTAGAGTTCATCGCTGTTTTTTACTGCGGCCCACATCCACACGCCGGGATGACCCTGCTCGCCCTGACTGAGCATTAACGAGCAGGCATCGCGCGTAATCGACAGAAAATACGGGGTTCGCCAGTTGAGCTTGAATCCCAGCGATTCCACGTAATACGCAAGACTGGCTTCAATATCTTCCACGCGCAAAATAGGGATCGCCTGGTGCAGGTGGGCGTCGGTCGAAGCGGTATTTGGCATCATCTTCTCCGTCAGCGGTTCGGCAGGTCTGCGGCTGTCCAGTTACACTGGTAGAGTTGCAAATCGCTAAGAAAAAACTGTAGCCGAACGCAGCCCGAATCACCAAGGAGAACTACGTGTCACAACGCACCTTCAGCATCATCAAGCCCGACGCCGTCCGCAAGGGCGACACCGGCGCGATCCTCGCCGAGATCACCAAGGCTGGCTTTAAGATCGTTGCCATCAAGAAGATCTCGCTCTCCAAGGCCCAGGCCGAGGGCTTCTATCACGTCCACGCCGCCCGCCCGTTCTTCGGCGAGCTGGTCGAGTTCATGGCCTCCGGCCCCATCTTCCCCATGGTGCTCGAAAAGGACAACGCCATCGCCGACCTACGCACCCTGATGGGCGCCACCGATCCGGCCAAGGCTGAGGAAGGCACCATCCGCAAGAAGTTCGCCAGTTCCATCGGCGAGAACGCCATCCACGGCTCCGATGCCGAGGACACTGCCGCCTTCGAGATCGGCTACTTCTTCGCCGGCCTCGAGCTCAAGTAGCTCCACCGTATCCCAAGAAAAAATAGGGCGGCTGTGCGATCCCCGCAGCCGCCCTTAGCTTCTTCCGATGGTTGCTTGCCGATTGCACGGCTGTCAGCGACGACCGTGCTCTCTGCTGAACTCTTCTTCGGCTACTTCGTAAACAACTTTAGGTCGATCGAATCGCCCATCGCCTTGTACCCCGCATCGCCGGGGTGCAGGTGGTCGCCGCTGTCGTCAGCGGGCAGAAACCTGCCTGCATGCGCAGGGTCGGTCGTCACCTTGTCGAAGTCCACCACACCATCAAGTTCCTTCGTTGTGCGGATCCACTGGTTCACCGCCTGACGCATCGCCTCACCCTCAGGCGACTGGTACTTCGCGCCGACATACGGCGTCAGCGTCGCGCCAATCACCTTAATGCCGTGGGTGTGCGCCCGCTCGGCCAGCTGCGTCAGGCCAAAGATCAGGTCTTCCGCCGTGACGATGTCGTAGCGCTTGGAGACGTCAGGGTCAGCCGCGTGGCCGATGTCGTTGATGCTCTCCATGATGACCACGTACTTCACGCCGGCCAGCGACAGCACGTCGCGGTCGAACCGAGCCAACGCGCTCGGGCCGGTGGTGTCGTGCAGCACGCGGTTGCCCCCGATGCCCTCATTTAGAACACCGACCTTCGCCGTCTTCTTATTTGCTGCCAGCCGCGCGGCCAGCACATCCGGCCACCGGGCGTTTGCATCACGCGTGCTGAGCGCTCCGTCTGTGATGCTGTCGCCGAAGGTCACAATCGCTCCGGCCTCCGCGTCTGCCTTCACATCAATGCCCTTCAGAAACTCCCACGCGTAGAACCTCTTCGCATCGGTCAGATCCGGAGCGGCAACGGCGTTGCCGTCGATCTGGTAGTTTGTCTGGTCGGCAAAGCCATGCCGCGAGAGCACCGTCAGCGGTTGAGCCGGCAGAAACAGGCTCACAGCCACATCCGACAGCGGCTTAACCGCCAGCGCAGCACCATCGCTCACCACCAGCGCCCCCGGCGGAATCACCACCGAGGCGCGACCGCCAAACAGCAGCGGCACCGAGGTCGACGGCACGATCGCGCTCCCATTGGCGCGCACAGCGATGGACGCAGCATCGACCTTAAGCGGCTCTACGCCAAACTCGTTGCTCAGCGTCACCCGCACCAGCGACCCGCCCAGCGACACATGCGCAATCTGCCGCAGCGTTGTCCCCTGAGAGGCCCCCTGCTCCCCGCCAATCACTCCACTGGCGTTCTTCTGATCCATCGGAGACGTGGCCCACGTGCCCACCCAGTGGCCATCGCCAGAAGCCTGCGCCCGCGCCACTCCACCGAGCGTTCCACCCAGCATCACCCCCGCTGCCACCACACACATCTGCCGTCGCAGGCCACCTTGCCGAAGATCCATCACAGAGTCGCTCCTGAGCACAAAAAGAATGCGCCGTCCGAAGCTACTCCGGCGGCGCTCTCCATCCTATCGCGACTCTTCGCGCACATCCATCGCCTCAGCGCTGGCTTGCGATGGCCGCATCCAGCTTGTCCAGTTGGTCCTGATCCAGCTGCTGACGTATCTGTACCTGCATGTGAACAATCTGCCGAGCCAGCTCCGCGCGCGCATCCTGCACACGCTGCATCGCCGCCTGCACCTTGCCCTCATCCTGGCGGTCCTTCTGGCTCATCGACGACAGCCTGTCCTCTTCGCGCTGCAGATTATCCAGCGAGTTCAGCAGCGTGCCCTTGCTGCTGTTGAAGATCTCGTCCATCCGCTGCTTCTGGTCCTTGCGCAGGTTAAGGGTTTTGATCGACGACCGCTCGTCCCACCAGCGGCCCTGCAGCCCCAATTGCGGGCCCATCGGATGTGTGGGAACATCCATCGCATGGTTGCCCATGGGCATGCGGCCCATGCCGCGCCCGCCACCCATCATTCCGCCACCCGGACCACCCATCCCCCCGCCACCACCGCCGCCATGTTGAGCCAGCGCCGCCGTTGCGCCCAGCAGAATACCTGCCAGCGCCATCCGTCGAGCTGTCCTCAACACCGTCACTCCTGCCATCCTAAGAAATCTTCAAGTTTGAAATGCCCGTTGCTGGTAGCTAATCCTGCTCCGCACTAATAGCCACTACATGGGCAGCCCTGCGGCCAGGCACAGCCTGTAGCCCCAGCGTCGCCGGGTTTTCGCTCGACGAGTTCAGCTCTAGATCAATTTCGTTCAGTAGCTGATTATCGCGCGCAATCTGCTCGTCCGTCGACTGCTGTCCCGAAACCACACCCGTCGACCCCACCGCACGCGACGCTCCCAGCTCCGCAGAGTCCTCGCGTCCTGCATGACCATCGCCATAGTGCAGCTCCAGCGGAGCCGCAATCATCACCGCCAGCAGCGCCGTCACCGCTGCGCCCCATACCAGCCTGCGCTGACGGCTGGAGCTCTCCAGCAGCCGCGTTGGCAGGTTCGTCGGCATCGTCGCCGACCGCCGCTCGCTCCACGCCATCGTCACCGACTTGAAGTCCTCGATCGGCTGCCGAGCCGCCGTCACCCTCTGCTGGCAAATCGCGCAGGCGTCCAGGTGTCCGTTGGCTGCGTCCGCCAGGCAGCCCATCAGCGCCTCATCGATCTGGTCCTGCCCCAGATGCACTTCCTTCAAAAGATCCGTCATCGGCTCGTCCCCGCCTGTGCGCGCACACTCTTCAGCGCGCGATGTAGATGCGTCTTCACAGTGTTCAGCGGCATCTGCGTCGCCGCGGCTATCTCCGACAGCTCCATCTCTTCCATGAACCGCATCAGGAAGACGGTGCGCTGCTTATCCGACAACGACCCCAGCGCCGCCTGCACCTGCTGCGCCCGCTCGCGCACCAGCATCCGTGTCTCCGGCGAGCACTCATTGCTTGGCAGAAAGCTCGCCGCCTCCGTCACATCGATCGCCGTCGCCCGCGCCTGCCGCCAGAACCGGAACTTCTGCAGCCGCTGCTGGTCGCGGATCAGGTTCACCGCTATGCTGGTCAGCCACGTGTTCACAGAACAATCGCCACGAAACGACGCCCGCCCGTTGTACGCCTTCAGAAAGCAGTCCTGGGTGATCGACTCCGCCAGGTCCGGATCGCCGATGGAGAACGTGACAAACCGCAGCAACCGCGCCCGGTACGTCCGCACCAGAGCCTCAATGTCGTCCAGCTCCGACCCGGTCCGTTCCGCGTCGCGAACAGTGTTCATACTTGCTTGGAGAGCGATAGATTCGAGAGCTAGCCGCATAACGGGGTAGACGTTCCGCAGATGACTTCAGATTACACACAATCCACCCGATATTTTCAGCTGCCGAAGGCAAATTTCCACCTCAACCGGCCTGATCGACCCCCTCTTCCTCCTTCACATCGCTCTGCACCAGATACTCGTCCACCAGCACCGCCACCAGGGCCGCCGTGGGCACCGCTACAAGCGCTCCCACCACCCCGGCCAGCGTAGACCCGGCCAGCAGCGCAATCAGCACCGCCAACCCCACTAAGTTCACGCTGCTCTTCATGATCCGCGGCACCAGGAACCCGTTCTCCACCTGCGTGTAGATCAGGTAGAAGATCAACACCCCGGCCATCTTCGTCCACGAATCCAGCGCCGCCACGCCCGATGCCAGCAGGATCGTAATCACCCCGCCCGCCACCGGGATGATGTTGAACAGCCCCATCAGCACGCCCAGCAGTACAAAGTACCGCACATGCAGCGCCCCAAAGACGATCGTGCTGGTAATTCCCAGAGTCAGCATCAGCGCACCCTGCCCCAGCAGCCACTTGCTCATCCTCAGCTCGGCCGCCTGCAGGGTTCGCGCTAGGCGCTCCCGCGTGCCGCCCCGGAACAGTGACAGGAAATAGTAGTACGCGATCTCGCCCTCGAGCATGAAGTAGATGCACAGGATGAACGCCGTCACCACATCGAAGATCTTGCCCAGCAGCGTCGGCGCAGAGTCGACGACGTACTGCACAAACTTCGTCGCCATCGTCTCGGCCCGTTCCGCCAGGGAGTCCACGCCGATCTTATCGGCCATCGGCAGCCTCTTCACCTTCGCCAGCAGACCCGGCACCCGCTGCGGCAGATCCTGGCCAAAGTGCTGCAGATCGCGCAGCACCGGCGGCAGCGCCACCACCAGAAAGATCGTCAGCGCCAGAAACACGCCAGCCACCAGCGCCACAATCGCCACCGGCCGCGACGGCCTCCAGCCACGGATCTTCAGCAGCATGATCCGCTGCACGATGGGCATAAGCACCACGGCAAACAGCGCGCTGACGTACACCGGCTCCAGCACCGCCCGCAGCCGCCACGCCAGCATCAACCCCAGTGCCACCACAAACGCAAACAGAATGTATCCCCGCACCTGCTGGGTCTGCCGTTGTTCCACGCTCTCGCTTCCGTCCATAGCGGCCACTCGCTTCCGTATCAATCTCTTAGACTCTACCTCTAGGATGCAAAGCCGTGGCGACGTGTCTGCTTCCAGCCAAAACAGATTATGCCCGAATAGGACGGCATACTAAGATTTCGGATGTGAAGATAGAAACCGCAGGTGGGGATGTCAGGATCTTCGGGCCGCGTTATCGTCATCGCTTTGCGTATGCGCTAAAGTCCGCACGGCTGTCAAAATGGCATCCAGCAGCCACGTGTTCCATCTTGCTGGTTCTGCTACATAGTGCCGCCACAGGCACGACGCAGCCATCTGCAGCGCAGCTGAGTCAAAAACGAGGAAACGAAACAAGTGTGGGCGTTCGCCTGGCTGCAGACCTTAGCTGGACGCAGGCCCAGCGCGACAATCGGTTCGCGCACATGGAATCCCAGTTTCCCGTGCACGTCGTGAACGCAGGCCACGAAATCCATCGCCTCCGCTCAGGAGCGCCGCTTCCCTTGCCGCCTGGAACCCTCTCCGCTTACATGAAAAACGAGCATCTGGCGGGTGTCCTGGTGCTCCAGGACGGACGCATTCGCGCCGAAAAGTATGGCCTCGGCCTCACGAGCCTTGGCCACTGGACATCGTTCTCCGTGACGAAGGCGATTACGGACACGCTGGTCGGGGTAGCCCTTCGACGCGGCGCCATCGGATCTCTCGATGACAAGGTCACACGGTATATTCCCGAGATGCGCGATAGCGCCTACGACGGCGTGACGGTGCGACAGTTGATGACCATGACGAGCGGGGTTCGTTGGAATGAGAACTACAGCTCCCCCGACGCCGACAATGTGCGTCTCTACACATCCACTCCGCCAGCAGGTCAGAATCAGATCGTGGACTACATGCGGCGACTGCCCCGCGAAAGCGCCCCCGGAACCCACTGGGTCTACAAGACAGGCGAGACAGACCTTCTGGGTGTTCTGCTAAGAAGAGCCACCGGTCAGTCTCTCGCACACCAGCTCTCGCAGGCAGTGTGGCAGCCCTACGGCATGGAGCAGGATGCCACTTGGATCGCGAATGATGCCGGCACCGCAGGAGAGGAGTTTGGCGGCTCCGGCCTCTCCGCCTCGTTGCGAGACTTCGGACGGTTCGGACAGTGGGTTCTGGAAGGCGGTCATGGTGCGGTCTATCCCGACTGGTTCGCGATAGCCTCGCGCTCCCAGGTGGATACCGGGTCCGGGCACGGCTATGGATACGGCTGGTGGCCCCAGGAGGATGGCAGCTTCGCGGCGCTCGGAATCTTCGGGCAGTCGATTCTGATCGACCCAACGAGGAAACTCGTGATCGTTACCTTAGGGTCATGGACGGAAGCCACCGGAGCAACGCATACCGCCGCCAGAACGGAGTTCTGGCGGCAAGTGAAAGCGGCAGTGGATGATTCGGCAATCCGGCCTTGAGTTGAGAGTATTTCCCTACCCGATTTAGCGCCTCATCGGCCGCAGGTTACCTTTTGTTGTCGTTCCCGAGGATAATCTGCGTTTTGCTCTGCCGGGCAATCGGTGTAACGTAACGCCTTTCGCGCTGAAGGCGCGACGTTAGGCAGCTCTGGGCTAAAGGCTCAGATCCGATGCAAAACCAAGCAGAAAGGCGCGCAGAACCGTTCGATACGCCTTCGGACAGGGGAAACCATGTCTCACGCTAAATTTTCGGAAGATAGGCTGCCTGCAGGCTCGTGGTTCGGCTTGGCGCTTTCGCGGAACGCCTGAAACCATTCCACCAGCGACAAGCGGATTGGCGTTTCGAAGTAGTGAAAACTCAACAAACCCAGGCCTATGCAGAGGGCGAGATAGACCGGATACAACCACGGGGTCGCCCACTGAAAATGCAGGAAAATGGCGAGGATCGACATGTGAATGAGGTAGAGGGAGTAGCTGGAATTGCCCAGCGCTATCAGCCATTTTCCGCATAACCATCGCGACAACGGCGTGGAGACCGCAGAGAGTCCCCAGATAATTCCGGCAAATAGGGGGGCCAGGAATCCATTGTTATAAAGTCCAGGGACGTGAGTAAAAGGGGACAGCCATATGCTCAAGATCAGTCCGCCAAACGATAGCGCAAGGACTGTATTGGCCCAAAGCACGCGCACGGCCGGCTTATCCTGTCGCGCTTGCTGCAGCGACTGCCAGCGGGCAAGCAGTATCCCGAGCGTGAATGTGGAGAGATGTAACACCGGCCAACAGAATGCCGTGATCGGATTGAGATGGTGTATCGCCGTCAGGAAGAGTGCCTGGCCCCCGAGATACACAACCAGCATCATTAGCCAAAGCCGTCTTCCCTGCAGCTTCCACAGCCAAACGCCGAGGAACGGGAAGCACAGGTAAAAGAAGACTTCGCCGCAGAGAGACCAACTGGGAAGGTTGATCTGGTTAAGCCGAAGAGGATTCCAGGCTTGCAGCATCAGTACATTGGCAGCAAAGACTTCCGCCGTCCTTGTGAGGCCCATTGACACGCGATGCCGATGTATTTCGGTGAACAAAAGCTCCGGCGTGTCGAGTATCAGAATGGCGATGTAGAGCGGGTAAAGGCGGGCGAACCGTGCGGCGAAAAATTTTCCTTTGTCGATGGCCTGCCCCGTATGCAGATACACAAAACTCAGCACGTATCCAGAGAGCAGAAAAAAAAAGCTGACCGAGATCGAAAAGGAAAACGAAAGGACGCCGAGGAAGTCGTGCGGGTTATGATGATCGCCGCGGCTGTTGAGTGCGGGCAGAAACACTACCGAATGATGGAACAGCACCAGAAATGCTGCAAAAAAACGCACCGAAGTCAGTGGATAGCTCTTTTTTGTATCAGATAGTACGGTGCGGCTCAATGAGAAATCCTTCAGAGCGATATTGGTTCGGCTTTAGCGAAAGCCGCGATGCAATGGTTTGACGTGCAGACCCGCAGCAGGCTCTGCACGTCAATCAGGAACCCAACCTGACTCGAACAGCGGACGCGTCTGAATCTAGACTACCTTGCCTTCACCCCCGCAGCTTCGCCAGCACCGCCTCACACACCGCCTCGACATCCATCTCTGTCGTCGTCACGCGATGGTCGGCCAAACGGTCGTAGACCGGATGCCGCCGACGCAGCCGCACCTCGGCCTCACCCAGCAGCGGGCGAGCCGTCTCACCGGCCTCAGCAGCGCGCTCGCAGCGCTCCAGCAGCGTCTCCAACGGAGCCTGCAGGTAGACGATTGCGGTCTTCGGCGTCTGCTCCAGCAGCAGTCGGTTGCCCAACACCTCTGGAGCGCCGCCACCTAGCGCCAGCACCAGCCGGTGCTGCCCCAGCAACGACGCCAGCGCAGCCGACTCCAGCCGGCGAAACTCCGCCTCGCCGCTCTCGGCAAAGATCTGCGGCACCGTACGCCCCTCGCGCCGCTCCACCTCACTGTCCAGATCGCGGAAGGTCCACCCCAACCGCTCCGCCAGGCGTCGGCCTGCAGTCGTCTTCCCCGAACCCATAAAGCCGGTCAACACCACGCGGTCAATCGCCGTGGGCAGGCTGACCGTTGCACGTTGTTCTTCTGCCGTTTGGGAGATCTCTGCGGGTATAGCTTTTTGGGATATAGCCTCGTCCATTGCTTCCAGTGTTGCACTTGCAGTCATCGTCGTCTCCAGTACTTCTGCGGGTTTCAACGTCGGCGCCTCAATCCTTGGTACCCATCTGCGGCACAAACGTTTCGTTGCAAAGCAAAAGCCGCAACCCTTTCGGGTTGCGGCTTCGGTAGAGTGCTTACTTCAATCTCGGTAAAACTTAGGGGAGACGCGCACTACCACGCAAAGCCGCTGGCATATACCAGTAGCTAAATCGCGCGAAAGTGCAGAACGTCGTCATCGTCACTCACCCTACTCTCCGGCTATCAGAATTGCAAGCCAGACACCCTTCGAAAACCCGCCAAACTCCTCATGTCAAGCCCCAACCACCCCTGTAAAGCCAACAACATCAACAAAATAAGCTACTTAAGCCTAATAAACGAAAAGCACATTCACCCCACCCCACTCGATAAACTGGAAACAGCAGCCCAAACAGGCAACAGCCCCGTGGCGATCCCATCAACGATGCGCTGCGGCAGCTGCAAAAAGCTTGCCGCGGTCAGCCGCACACCCATGCAGCGACGACTCAAGGATCGAGAGTCCTGGCCATCGCCCGCGCCTCCGCCCAGACCCGGGACTGTGCCAGGGTCAACCAGGAACGTTAGCGCGTATTCGCTCGTGTTACCTGGCAGGAGCGTTCCAGTTAGAGATGTCTACTTTGACCAGGAATATCTTTCAGCTTGAGGTGTTGCTACTCACAGCGATAGTGTGTGTTTTCCGCAAGCTTCGTGAAAACAACGCATGTTCGGTTTGATCGACCTGATCACCACGTTGAAGCCATCCTGTCTTAACCCAGAACCAAAAATCTAGATTGTGCAAGAAGGGAAATTCTCATTGATAGACAACGTTGATCCGCAGGTAGGAACGCTCCCTGGGTCGATTCAAGCAATGGAAGCGGAGCCACCTGTATCCACCGAAAAGATGCGGTATGTATTGGAATCCGAGAAAGAACGCCGCCGATTGGAAGTACAGGCAGGCATGTTGGAACCGTTCACCAAGCGTTTTCTGGCCGGTGCGGGACTCTCCAATGGCATGAGCATTCTTGACGTCGGCACAGGCGTCGGAGATGTGGCGTTTCTTGCGGCGGAGATGGTGGGACCCACAGGTAGAGTCCTCGGTATCGACTGCGAAGGCGGCATGATAAAACGTGCTCAACAGCGGGCCCACGCAAAGCAGGTGGAGAACATTCAATTTCAAACAGGTTCGCTGCTGCCGGGCGAACAGTTGGGCAAGTTCGACTTCGTCACAGGTCGGCTGGTTACAGCCTTCCAGCCCGATCAAGTCGATTTTCTTCGCCGAGTTGTATCCCGGGTGAAGGTGGGCGGAAGCATCGCTCTTATCGAAGCCGGCTGGAATCTCTGCGGCACCTGGACAAATCCGACAATTCCCGCATACGACGAACTGATTGAGCGTTCCTTAAGCCTTATCGAGACACTGGGCTTTGATACCCAGCTTGGATCTCGCCTTACTCAGCTGTTTGCCCATGCAGGGCTTGGCGAACCATCAGTGACCGCCGAGCTTCTGGTCGGCGGGCCTGACTCTGAGTTACTCGACTACAGTCTTCTTAACTTTGAGAATCTTTTTATTACCGCCAGGAAGAGGGGACTGGAAGCTCCCGATGAAACCGCCCTCAACCTGATGTGGGCCGAGATACGAAAAGCCGCGACAGCATCGCATGTTCAGTTCAGTGGACCGTGTGTCGTCGGCGCGTTCATAAAGATCAACTAGGCATCTATTTTCTGTAGCGTTAGCGTTGCAATCTTCGGCGGGTTTGCCCCTTTTATTGCGACGTGGCTCATAGCAGCCACCAGAAATCCACTTTCTCTGGCATGGTACGTGTCGACCGCGGCGGCCATAAGTCTCGGCTCAACGATCAGAGCGTCACGTGCCAAGAGCTTGTAAAGGCGGCGGAAATGACAAGAGAGGTAGCCTCTATAGACTCGAAAATCCAGATCAGCCCTTGGCCGTGGCGAAACGTGGCTCACTTCGCGACCGTTGCGGGAAACGCCTTTTGCACCCCTAACCCGTTTATTTCCAATATCATGCTCGCAACCAAAATAGAATCAGCCACTTACCCTCGGGATACCCCGGTAAGTGGCTGATTCTAGTAGCAACGCAAAAAAACGAGGGAGGGGGGGAGGGGTGGCTTACTCCTCCGGTTCATCTACCTTCAGCCGACTGGAGATCTTGTCCCAGACCGCATCGCTCGGCTCGTGCACCGCTGGCTCAAAGAGGCTCTTCGCCGTCTCGGCGATGGTCTCCAGGTCATGTACCAGCGCCGCGCAGACCGGATTGTCGGCAAGGAACTTGGCAAACCGCGGATCGTGGCTGACGTTGCCGCCGCTCTCTTCGAACAGCTCCGGCAGATACTGCTGGAACTCGTCGGTCGTCATGGTGTCGAAGTTGGCAGTGGAGAGGTCCTTCATCGTGCTCCCTCCTTGCTGCCATCCACGGCAAACAGGGCTTCCGGCTGCCGCAGCAGCTCGCGCAGCTTCAACCGCGCCTTATGTAGTTGGCTCTTGCTGTTCCCTGTGGAACACTCCAGCATCGTGGCAATCTCGTTGTGCTCAAACCCCTCCACATCGTGGAGCAGGAAGACCATGCGATAACCCGGTGGCAGCGTCGCCACCGCACGTTCCAGCGTAACGCGGTCCACCGAACCCGCAAGCTGTGGATCGCGCGCGCCAAAGTCACGCTTCGGAGCCTCTTCCTCGGAAGGATTGATCGTCTCCTCCAGCGAGACAAGCTGCAGACCTTTCTTGCGCAGCTGCATCAGAACCAGATTCACCGTCAACCGATGTAACCAGGTAGAAAACGCACTCTCGCCGCGGAAGCTGCCGAGCTTCCGGAAGAGGTGAAGAAACGCTTCCTGCGTCATGTCTTCAGCTTCGGTAACATTGCCCAGCATGCGTAGGCACAGCGTATACACGCGGCGCTTGTGCAGCCCATAGAGGAAAGAAAACGCCTCGGCATCGCCGTTCTTGGCGCGTTCAATCGCCTCTGCCTCACCTTCAATTGGTGGATTCCG
Source organism: Acidobacteriaceae bacterium (assembly GCA_903970395.1). GTDB lineage: Bacteria > Acidobacteriota > Terriglobia > Terriglobales > Acidobacteriaceae > Granulicella. The sequence goes on along the minus strand of CAJCIM010000036.1, from coordinate 12,708 downwards.
CTTGAAGAACCCTGGTCCGGCTTGCTGTCCGGGCTTCGTCTGCATGCTGATTGTGCCTTGTAGGTTCATGGGAGTTCGCGTATCAGATTCCTGAATCCCTTCGACGACAATACCCGAGTTAAGCTCGGAGCGTTTTCAGGGACTCAAGGCTAAGAGGCGCATTCCGGATGGAAGGTTGCATCACCCACTGTGGATTCCTGGACACACTCAGGCCAGCTAACTGCCGATAAACCGCGCATACAGCGACCGCGCCAGCCCGATATCTGTGGTTCCCTGCACCAGCGCGCGGCCATCGGGAAACACGGTAATCGTGTGCGGCGAGCGCTCAAACCGCAGCAGCATACCGTTCGAGCGCACCGTTCCCAGTTTGCTCAGCCGCTCCCTGAGCTCCAGCAAATCGACTGGCCGATGATGCTCATGGATCTGTACCGAGTTGCGGCCGCACAGCGTAATGTGCGGTCGGCCTTCGCCGGAGAGTGCCCGAAATATCCGCCCTCCACAGACCTCGCAGTCTGCACGCGGTTTGCCCGTAGCGATCTCCGAGCGCTCGCCGCTCCACAGGTCCGCCGAGATAAGCGTTCGCCGCATGAGCTGCGCCTGCCCAGTGAGATACTTCAGCGCCTCGGTTACCTGCAGAGAAGCCGCATAGTTTACCGCCGTGGACAGAATCCCCGCTGTATCGCAGGTCTCCACATTGCCGCTTGGCATCGACGGGAAGATGCACGCCAGGCAAGCGGTAGCTTCACCGCGCAAAGCCGCTCCTCGCGGCAGGATGTTCATGGTCGCCGCGAACGCGCCCACCGCAGCCGCATAGATCCAGGGTTTGCCGCTCACGACTGCATAGTCGTTCAGCAGGTATCGAGTCTCGAAGTTGTCCGTGCAGTCGAGCAGTAGGTCGCTCTCGGCGAGTAAAGCCTCGATATTGCCTGGAACAAGGTCGGCAATGTACGCAACGACACGCACGCTGGAGTTGATCCGAGCCAGTTGCCGCCTCGCCGCTTCCGCCTTCGGCAACGCCTCAAGCGCATCGGCCTCGTCGAAGAGCGTCTGCCGCTGCAGGTTCGACGGCTCCACGAAATCCCGGTCAACAAGGGTCAGCTGCCCGACGCCCGCGCGAGCCAGCAAACCGGCAGTCGCCGCGCCGGTCGCTCCGACACCAACCACGGCCACACGCCCGGCAGACAGCCGCGCTTGGCCGGCTTGGCCTATTCCGGGAAACAGCATCTGCCGCGAGTAGCGCTCGCGGTCGTCGAGGCTCTGAACTGCAACTCCGCTCCTTGGCGCAGCTAAAGCGTCAGACTCAAGGAGCATATCTACGCTGCTGGCAGAAACTGGCATCCTGGCAAGTATACCGGTGCTGGTTCGAGGCCTGTCGGACAAGCAACCTGCGGCCTTGCAAGAGTATCTGTAAGATGAGGCAAGACGTGATACGCAGGCCGCTTTCGTCTCCATCGCGTCCTGCGTAATCAGCCCGGCTTGCAGCGCACTCGCCAGCGAAACGAATGCATCCCTTGAGTCTGAGAGGAATACCCGGTGGCGCGTCCGTCACATAGACTTCAAATTGAGGACGGACTCTTCAGGCTCCTTAGCCGAGTGTTTGGATTCCATGGTCACCCGATAAAGCCGATGATCGCTCCTGCGATCTTGGTTGTGCTCATCGTCGCGGCCCGTTCTGTCGCGCAGACACCAGCCCCTGCCAAACCTTCCACGCAGGACAAGTCGACAGGCTCTGAAGCGCAAAGTGCTCTTCCTGCTCTTGCTACTACGATTTGGTCGAAGGCTGGAACGCACGTCGAAGCAATACGGTTCGAAGGTGTGACATTCGCCGCGCCGGATCCTGTAGTAAGCGACCTGAAGCAGAAAGCAGGCCAACCTCTCGACCCCGAAGCGGTTCGTTCTGATCTGCGCACACTCTTTGCGACGGGACGCTATCTCGATATCAGCGTCTCCGGCGAATCTGCCCCAGATGCGGGTTCAGGCCTCACCCTCATCTACACAGGAACACCGCGTTACTTTGTCGGCCGAGTCACAATCACTGGCGTAAGCGACGACCGACTCACATCGCTGCTGGAGGTTGCCACCAAGCTGGAGCCAGGCACTCCGTTCTCCGAGACTTCCCTCTCCGACGCGATGACGGGCCTACAAGAGGCGCTCAACCGTAATGGGTACCTGCAGCCAGCGGTACAGCAGGAAGTCAGCCATGATGAGGTGAATAACCTGGTCAATTTGACCTTCCATATAACTGTTGGCATCCAGGCGCGGGTCGGACAAGTCTCCGTGGAAGGCAGCGATCCTGGCATTACGGTTGCTGACTTTCGCAAAAAAGGTTCACTAAACTGCTCACGGTTAGAAACCTTGTTTCGCCATACATGCCGTGCCAAAGTGAACCGCAATACCGTTAGCAATGCGTTGTCCGGAGTCAGAACCTATTACGTCAAGAACCATCGACTTGAGGGCACCATCAGTCTGCCGAACTCCGCATACAACGAGCCGAGCAAGGAGATGAACTACACATTCTCCGCAAGTCAAGGGCCCGAGGTAAACGTGGTCGTCAGAGGCTTCCCCGTATCCACGTCTAGAACGAAGCTTCTGGTCCCGGTCTTTCAAGAGGGTGCCGTCGACAATGATTTGCTCAACGAGGGCTCATTCAACTTACGTGACTACATGCAACAACGCGGCTACTTCGACGCCGCTGTCAAAGTTCAGCTTACTGGTCAAGGAACCAAAAAGCTGACGGTTGCCTATGACATTACTCCAGGAGCCAAGCATAAGGTTACATCCGTCCAAATACGAGGCAACCACTACTTCGACAACGACACGATTGAAGAGCTATTACGCGTGAAAAAAGGCGACCACTATCAACCGAGCGGACAGTACAGCGCCACGCTAGTACGATCAGATGTAGCGTCGATCGAATCCCTCTATCGAGCCAACGGGTTTGAAGATGTAGTTGCCGCCCCAAACGTTGTAGATACAGACAGCGCACCCACTGGCCATCGCCTCAAGAAGGCGCAACTGAAGGTGCTCTACCAGATCACGGAAGGAACTCAACAACACTTCGGCGCGATTACTCTCGTTGGTGTCGCACCAGATCAAATTGAAACAGTACGAAGCATCCTAAACTCGAAGACTGGTCAGCCTTATTCGTTGCTGGCCCTCTCAAACGATCGCGACGCAGTTTTTTCATACTACCTATCGCAAGGATATGAACATGCGAGCGTTGATTTGACTCAGGATGCTACTAATAATGCAAGCCATGAGACCGATGTGGCTTTACGAGTAACAGCAGGGACGCAAGTTCGCGTCCACAAAGTACTAGTTTCAGGTGTCGACCACATTCGACCCTCGGTCATCAACAGTCAGATGGTCGTACATGAAGGAACGCCGCTCGACCAAGCTGCGCTTCTTCAAACCCAACGCAATTTGTATAACCTCGCAGAGTTCAATGAAGTAAACGTCGCCGTGCAGAATCCAGACGGTACCGACCCATACAAGAATGTGGTTGTTCAGCTTACCGAGGCTAAGCGTTGGGACGTCACGTATGGCTTTGGGTTGGAGGCGCAAAGTGGCACACCGGCGGTTATCCCAGGCGAAACACGAGGGTCCACGGCTGCGCAAAACGGCAAAGCTGGAGTCAGCCCCCGTGTCTCTCTTGATGTTTCGCGCACTGGACTTCGCGGCACGCAGGACTCTCTGACACTGCACAGCACCTATGGACTGCTGGAAGAGATTGCTACCCTTAGCTACAACAGTCCGCGACTGTTTGGCAAGAGTCATCTCACTGGCACCCTATCTGGAGGGTATTCAAATGTTCAGGATATTGCGACCTTTTCATCCTCTACGCTTCAGGGAGATTTTCGCGTCATACAGAAGTCTCGGCGGACCGACACACTTATCTATGACTTTCAATATCGAAGAGTTTCGATCGATAAGAATTCCCTGGAGATTACACCGAACCTTATCAATCAGCTCTCGGAGCCTGTGATTGTAGGAGGTCCGGGAATTACCTACTTGCACGACACTAGAGACCCCAGCCCTCTGAACGCGGGCAAAGGTCAGTTCTTCTCAATCCAGGACTTTGTCGCTACTTCCAAGTTTGGATCGGGAACAAACTTCAACAAGCTTGATGCTTCAGAATCCTCCTACTATACGTTTGGCAAGCGTAAGTATGTCTTTGCTCGCAATCTTCGTATCGGATTCGAAAATTCCTGGGGTCCAAACCCAAACGCATCGAATGCAGGAGGGCAAATAGGCGTCAGTTCGACAGCGTGCGCCGGATCGCTGCTAATCACAAATCCCACTTGTAACGCTGTACCCCTGCCAGAGAGGCTTTACGCCGGAGGTGCGACATCGCATCGTGGGTTTGGCATCAACGACGCTGGGCCGAGAGATCTCACGACCGGATATCCAGTTGGCGGTTCGGGAGTTGTAGTGAACAGCTTTGAACTTCGGCTTCCGCCACCGGTGCTCCCAATTGTGGGAGATAGTATTTCGTTTGTTCTGTTTCACGACATGGGAAATTCCTTCCAATATGCAGGGGATATGTTCAAGAGCTTTGTGCACTTTCGCCAACCGAATCGACAAACGTGTGAGAATCTCTCGATCCCGGGCGTAGCTCCGGGGACGACACCTACGGCGACACAGCAAGAAAACGCTGTGGGTACCTGTAACTTCAATTACTACTCACACGCTGCAGGAGTTGGAATTCGTTACGGCACACCAGTCGGACCATTGCGTGCCGACTTCAGCTACAACCTTAATCCGCCCATTTATCCGGTATTCGACGATTACACAGGTGCCGCGCCTTATGTGGGCAGAGGCAGTCGTTTCAACTTCTTCTTCAGCATAGGTCAGAGCTTCTAGTTTCTTTTCCCCTACAGGAATAATGAACAACTTTCTCAACTTCGGACACCTCTCCCTCCTTCTCTGGTCTTTTGTTGCGTGCTGTCCATGCGCATCCGGTCAAGGCCAGACTGAGGTTTCGCAGGTGGGTAATCTAGCGCTCCGCGCGCAAATGTCTCTACCGGCAGCGTCTCAGAGCTTGGATAGAGCTGCCGCGATAGTCAATGGATATCTAATACTGGAGAGCGACATCGACAGAGAGTTGAGGTTCGAAAGTCTCGAGCTAAGCGGCGACGCAGACCACAGCCTGTCAACTGGCTCCGTCGAACTACACAGCGAGGTGCTACAGCGACTGATAGATCGGCAATTGATTCTGCAACAAGTCGCTCTGCAGACGAACACTGGGGATACAGTTCACGCAGCGGATATTGACCTATTTAGAGTGACGTCACTTATTCCTGCCTGTGCGCAAGGAGTCTGCAACACTCCTGAAGGCTGGGATCAATTCTTAGCGGCTAGACATATCACAAAGGAGTCATTTCAACAGTATTGGCAGCAGCGATTGATGGTGCTGAACTTTGTTGAACAGCGTTTTCGAGGCGGCATCCGAGAGGATCCAAATGCAGTTGCCATATATTATCGCGAGACGTTTTTGCCGAAGTTTAAACTCACACACGCATCGGCGCCACCTCTCAGTGCAGTTGCCAGTCAGATCGGAGATATCTTAATTGAGCAAGATATCTCTTCGTTGCTTTCCGATTGGCTGAAGACTCTGCGGACGCAGAGCACTATCGTCGTCTTTCAAGCTGGAAAGGAACAGCCATGAGCCGCGAAGTCGACGTTGCACATCTGCAAAAGCGACGCTCAAAGAGGACTTTGCCGCGTGTGGTCATAGCGGCTGGCGCTCTGCTGTGCGTTATCGGCCTGCTCGTCGGCGTAATCGGCTACTACACAACCACGGATGATTTTCAGCGACGCGTTCGAGCGGAGATCGTCCAGGTGTTGGACAATGCCACGGGTGGGCGAACCGAGTTAAGCCATGTGAGCATCGATCCGTGGAAACTGTCGATTGAGGTTCGCGGGTTGACAATTCACGGTACAGAGCCAGCCAACGAGATGCCATATCTTTCCGTCGATCGCATTGTTCTTCGCATAGGGTTAAATCATCTCTTTCAGAGGGCGAGAGCCGGAGCTTCGGTTCAAAAGGTGAGGCTGAAGTACCTGAGAGTTGAGAGACCTCGTTTTCATCTGATCATCGATAAGAATGGAAACACTAACCAACCGAAACCAAAGACTCCGACACAAAGCAAGGAACCTCTTCAGGATGTGTTGTTGGACCTTCGTGCGAAGCAGGTTGAGATGCTGCAGGGGCTAGTGGTCATCAACGACAGTGTTGTACCTTTCAACTTCTCTGGTTCGGACCTAAACACAACGGTCAACTATGTTGCTCGCCCAGACCGCTATGCCATTGGGCTTTCCATCAACGATCTTCGTACTCAGTTGATGGCTGAGCCGATGGTGCAGTCGAGTCTCGATCTTTCGACTGAATTAGGCCGTGACATTCTTCAACTCAAGGAGCTTACGTGGACGACCGGGCCTGACAGCCGCATCTCTGTTCACGGAGCTCTCAGAGACTTCAGCCAACCAAAGTGGCAGTTTAGTGCTAACGGCAGTGTCATGTTGAGAGAGGTCGGCCATCTCGCAGCGATTGATGGCTTAGACACTGGCGTTGCGCGATTGAGCGCTCAAGGTCACTCCTGCGAGGAGGAACGTATTGTGTCTACTAGCCCTCCGCAGTCCAAGCACGTAGCGGGTGTGGCACCAAGTGGCTGCACAGGATATCTGATCGCTGGCGATGTCCAGCTCAGCGATGCAAGTTACCGGAACGAGTACGTTCGGCTAAACCACATCAATGGTAGAGGGAAGCTACGAGTAAGTCCTAACCTGATACTGTTTCCTACACTCGCGGCAAGGTTGCGCGATGGCGGCGAAGCCGAAGGAGCGTTGCGACTGGATACAGTTGCCGGCGACACGTCCGCGCGTGCGCATCTTGTCGCGCAGGTGAAGCAGATTCCCCTGCGGACCATTATGGACATCACAGCTCCAGAGAACTATGGAGATCTCGGGTTTGACACATCCATTACAGGGCCTGTGACCGTGGATTGGGGTGGGCCAGCAAAGGACGTGTCTTCAAGCGTACAGGTAGAAGCGAACCTCGCGTTGCGGCCGACGGGCGGAGGACGGAAGGGAGCACCGTCGAACGTACCGATCAATGGGACGATCATTGGTCAGTATGACGGAAGAGCTGAGGTGGTGAATGTGTCGCAGGTGAAGCTGCAAACGCCGGCGACAACTCTCAGCACGCATGGCGTTCTTGGCGTCAATCTGGGCGATCGTCTGACGAACCTTCAGGCTGATCTGCAGACTCGGGATCTGGGTGAGTTCGACCAGCTGCTGCAGACGTTGGGACTAGAATCCAACGGAAAGCGCGGGACAGCGGCGATTCCGGTGACACTGCACGGGACGATGGCGTTTACCGGGTCGGCGAAGGGCGAGGTCCGCAATCTGGATGTGAAGGGACATCTGGAAGCCGACGACGCCGAGGTGAAGCTGGGCCAAGCTGCAGATGTCCAGGTCGATTCGGTTGTTGCCGACGCAGAGTATTCGCCGAACTCCGGGATTGCTGTAGCTTCGTCGACTATACGTCGCGGGTCTGCGGTGCTGAATACTTCGGGGACGTTTCGTCCGCGACAGGTTCCTGTTGGCAGACGTGGTGCCGAGTACGTTTGGGACAATCAGGGAGGCATCGACGCTACTGCGAAGCTTGCTCATGCACAGATATCAGACCTGTTGCAGATTGCTGGTCAGAGTGGCAAGGTGCCTGTTACCGGAACAGCAGACTTGAACGTCCGCGCCAAGGGAACGCTGCAGAGTCTCCATGCAACCGGCGATGTGGTGTTGTCCAACGGAGTTGCGTATGGAGAAGCGTACCAGTTGCTGAGTGTCGACGCTGCTCTGCAGGACCAGCAGATCAACGCGACCAAGGTAGTGCTTCGGGCGCACGACGAGGTCATCTCCGGAAGCGGAGGTTACAACCTGCAAACGAAGCATATCGATGCCAAGCTTGCGGGCAAGCAGATTCAGCTATCGCGGTTCACGCGGTTCAACCAACTCAGTCCAAATACAGATGGCGTGCTGGACTTCGATGCGTCCATGAATGGGACAGCGGAGGCACCGAACCTGAACGCCAAGGTGAACCTGACGCGTGTTACTGCGCTCGGCAAACCGCTTGGGGATCTAAGCGGGACTGCGACGAGCAACGGTTCTGCCGTCAACTATCAGGTGAGTTCAACGCTCGTTGGAGCGAAGCTCGCGGCAACTGGACAGACGGAGCTTACCGGCGATTACCAGACGCAAGCGAAGCTCACGATGAGTGGGCTGAATCTTGCGACGGCTCTCGCGCTGTTCGCACCGAGCTCCATCAAGAGCAGTTCGGAGATCGCGGGAACGGTGACCGTCAACGGTCCGCTGACCAAGCCGGAGCAGATGTCGGGGAACGCTGAGTTCCAGAACCTGGACCTGAAGCTTGAGGGCATCGAGCTGCGGTCGCCTGAGCCTTTGCGCGCCAGTCTTCGGGGCGGAACAGTAACTCTCGATCAAGTCCACATTACGGGGCAAGATACAGACCTTCGAGCATCCGGAACGGCGCAGGTGCTTGGAGACAGCAATCCTCTTGGCGGAGAGCTGCACCTGAACGCGAATGGCAACATCAGCATGGCGCTTGCGCACAGCTTCGATCCGGATGTCATCTCGTCGGGCAAGGTGACCTTCAAGATGGCTGCGGTGGGACGCGTGAAGAAGCCTCAGTTGACGGGCGATGTGAAGGTACAGAATGTAAACCTCGCTATCGATGGGATCGCGAACGGGCTCAGCAGCATGAACGGAACGCTGGTCTTCGATCAAAACCGTCTCGACGTGAAGGAGATGACGGCGACCAGTGGCGGGGGGCAGATCAAGATCGGCGGCTATCTGGGGTACGACAAGGGGCTTTCTGCCGACCTTACTGCATCGGGCGACGCCGTGCGCGTGCGGATGTATGGGCTAAGCTCGACGGCGACAGCGAACTTGCGGCTGCACGGCACGCCGGACTCCATGGTGCTCTCGGGCAATGTGCTGGTGACGCGGTTCGACATAGGGCCAAGTGTGGACTATGCGGCGTTCTCCGCAGCGGGTCCGAGTTTGCCACCGCCTCCGGATGCGCAGACGAACAAGATCCATATGGAAGTCCATGTCACGAGCTCACCGCAGCTGGACTTCCAGAACTCCTACGCGAAGCTGGCTGGTTCGGTGGACCTGACAGTTCGCGGCACGGTGGGGCAGCCGACAATTCTCGGGCGTATTCTGGTGACCGAAGGCAAGGCTACGTTTGCAGGCACAACCTATGAGCTGGAGCGCGGCAGCATCACGTTTAGCAATCCGGTGAGGATCGATCCGGTGATCGACCTCGACGCCGCAGCCCGGGTGGAGAACTACGACGTCACGATCGGTCTGCATGGGACGATGACGAGCCTGCATCCGACGTATCGCTCCTCACCGCCGCTGACGGAGGCGGACATCTTCAACCTGCTGGCGCTTGGACGCACGCAGGAAGAGGCGCAGATCTACCAGCAGCAACAGACACAGCAGGGCGCTGATCCTACAACCGATGCTCTGCTGGGCGGAGCGCTGAATGCTACGGTGGCGAGCCGCGTTGGGAAGCTGTTCGGCAACGGATCGGTGAAGATAGATCCGACGTACGTTGGCAATCTTGGCGGCTCTTCGGCGCGCATTACGATTGTGGAGCCTATCTCCAAGCAGCTGACGCTGACGTTTGCCACCAACGTGAACGAGACTGAAGAGCAGCTGATCCAGTTGCAGTATCAGATCGACCAGAACAACGCGATCGTGGTGACGCGCGATGAGAACGATGTGTATTCGGTCGTGTACAAGATCCGTCGGCGCTATCGGTAGCCACCCCTCCCCCCTCCCTCTCTTTTTTGGGGTTGCATTTAGAATCAGTCGTTTAGCGGGGTATCCCCGGGGTAAGTGATGATTCTGCTCGGGTTGCGGGTATGATATTGCAAATAAATGGGTTGCGGGAGAAAAAAAGCGTTTCCCGCCACGGGCGCGAAGTTAGCAAAGGTTCGCCACGGGATTGTTGCCTGTTCTAGGTGCTGTTTCTAGTTTATCGAGTTATGAGGGGTGAACGTGCACATGTTTTTCGGGGTGGAAGTGGAGTGGTTTGTTGGAGTTAGATGGGTTGACGGGTGATTTGGGGATTGACATGGGGTGTTTGGCCGAAGATCGGTGAAAGATAGTTTCGGGAGTTGGGGTGTTCATCCCACCTTAGCCGCGATGAAGCCGCGGCGAAGATGGGCACCCGAGAGTGGTGGCTGGAACTGGCGGAGAGTTAGAGAAGCAAACCTAACCTCAGGGCTGAAGCCCTGATTTCTCTGGAGGCCTATGAGACCCGAGGCTGAAGCCTCAGGGCATCTGAGTCTTGTCGGAACGACCCGGGTCCTGAACCCTTTGGGCATCTAACTGTATTGGCGTGGCGAGAGGTGTAACTAACGAATCGGGGAGAAAAGCGTCTCTTGAAAGAGATCGCACTGCCTTGACGATATATCCTGATTGAGACGCGCCGAAGCAGTTGCAGTGAGTTGCTGTGACGGACGCGGAAAATCTGCAACCCAGCGCCGCCAACCGAGCGAGCGCCACGAGGAAGATGTTCCAACCGATGAAGATGACCCTCCCGGCAGTGCGCCGCGCCAGCAAGGCCAGCGCCCTGATACTAACCGCAGCATTTGCCGTGACGTCAGGCCTCAGGGTCAGCGCACAGGTAGCCGCTCCTGGCACAGCACCCGTAAAGTCCAACACCACCGCCACGGCACTGGCACCGGGTTCCGGCCCCAGCTATGAGAACCACTGGGAGATCTTCGGTGGACTGCTGTATGCGAACGGACAGGCAGGACAGAACCTTCCCAAGCACTTCAACGCCGGTGGCGGTGAGATCGAAGGCACTTACTGGCTGAGTCCGTCGAGCAGCAGCTATCTGCTAAGCCACCTGGGCGTCAGTGCGGATGGCCGCTTCGATGCCGGCACGACCCCACTGAATCCGAACCAGTTCAACCTGAACCGCGTGCTGGTGCAGCAGTTTATGGGCGGCGCAGGCCCAAGCTGGCGTGGGCCCAAGAACCGGTATGTCGCCATCGACTTTCATGGCTTCGGCGGCGTGACGCATGGCATCTTCGATCACGCGATTACGGGGTACCCGGCGAGTCCGCAGGGTGTGACTCCGCCGACGACCGGAGCCGTTGGACTGTACAGCAACCGCAGCGGAGGATGGGCAGCGGCAGGCAGCAGCATCGACTTCAACCAGGGCAAGCGCTGGGCCATACGCCTCTCGCCGGACATTACGTTTGAACACTACGGTACGGAGCTAAGGGAGTTCTTCTCGATCTCCGGTGGTGCGTTGTACCGGTTTGGCAAGAAGTGATGGAGTAAGGAGTAGCGAAGAACAAAGCCCACCGGAGAGTGTCCGGTGGGCTTTTGATTTCTCGACTGAGTTGAGAGGGCGATTTTGAACTCTACGCCTCACTGCTGACTCACTACTCCCTGGCCCCAGCTAGCTCTGAAGGAAGGACGGCGAGACCGGATTTTCATAGACAGAGTAGTCGCGGGTGACTACGGTGAGGCCGCCGGAGGAGACGAAGTAGTTCTTCTTGTCCTGGGCGGGGTCGTAGCCGATGACGGTGCCGTCGGGGATGTGGCAGTCGCGGTCGATGATGGCGTTGCGGATGTGGCAGTGACGGCCGATGTTGACGTGCGAGAAGACAACGCTGGATTCGACGTCAGCGTAGCTGTTGACGCGAACGTCGTGCGAGAGCACGGAGTTGCGCACGACGGCACCCGAGACGATGCAGCCAGAAGAGACGATGGAGTTGATGCCCATGCCAGTACGACCTGGTTCGCCGAAGACGAATTTGGCAGGCGGGTACTGGTAGGCGCGGGTGCGCATGGGCCATGCCTTGTCGTAGAGGTTGAAGACCGGCGTGACCGAGGCGATGTCCATGTTAGCGGCATAGTAGGCCTCAAGCGTGCCGACGTCGCGCCAGTAAAGGGCGCGCTGCTTGTTCTCGTCGACGAAGTTGTAGGCGTTGACCTTGTAGCGGCCGAGGAGGTTGGGCAGGATGTTATGCCCGAAGTCGTGTTTTGAATCGGGATCCTCGGCGTCCTTGACCAGTTCAGGGAGCAGGACGTCGGTGTTGAAGAGGTAGATGCCCATGGAGGCGTCTACCATCTCGGGGTTAAAGGGCGAACGGATGCTGGTTTCCTTGGGCTTTTCGATGAAGCCGGTGACCTCGCCATTGCGGCCGACCTCGACGACGCCAAACTGCGAGACCTCGTCGGGGTTGATGGGCAGCGTGGCGATGGTGACGTCGGCGCCTGAGTCGCGGTGCTGCTGGACCATGAGCGCGTAGTTCATCTTGTAGATGTGGTCGCCGGAGAGGATGAGAACGTGCTTGGGTTCTTCTGAGCCGATGGAGTAGATGTTCTGGAAGACGGCGTCCGCGGTGCCCTGATACCAGGACTTGGAGACGCGCTGCATAGGCGGGAGGATCTCAATGAACTCACCGAGCTCGGAGGCGACGACCGGACCCCAGCCTTCGCGGATGTGGCGGTTGAGGCTGAGCGCCTTGTACTGCGTGAGGATGTAGACGTGGCGAAGATCGGAGTTGATGCAGTTGGAGAGCGTGATGTCGATGATGCGGTACTGGCCGGCGAAGGGCACGGCTGGTTTTGCACGATCTCGCGTGAGTGGAAACA
>CAJCIM010000035.1 GCA_903970395.1 Acidobacteriaceae bacterium | reverse complement strand
CCCAACCCAGAAGCTCCCGTTCCCGGAAATAAGCTCCACGGTTCACCCAATCCACTCATACAGGTTGTGTCCACAACCAAAATCGTGGACACAACCACACACAGGAACGATCAGCAATCCGGCCACGACGCCACGCTTACGAAGAAAAATAGCTTGTCCTTAATGATTGGCAAGCCCAGCGAAGCTCCGTATGTGTGTTCGAGAACTTTGGCGGGAATGTTCGGTTGGCCAGAGTTCAACTCCGCCTGTTTATTGAACCAGTTATTCGAGGTCACACCGGGATCTCGATAGTACTCATAGGCGCTGCCGTGTATCTTATTCGTGCCGCTGCGCGTGACGAGAGAAACCTGCGCACCCGACGAGCGGCCGGCGTCGGCATTTGCATTGGTCGTCGTTACGCGGAACTCCTCCACCGAATCGCGCGTGGAACGCAGCGCCCCATTGAAGGCGTATCCGAACACCTGGTCATTGTTGTCAACGCCGTCCAGTGTTATGTTGCTCTGGTCCTGGCGAGCTCCATTCACTATGCCAGTGCGGGCGTCAGTATTTAGACCGCCGGTCTGTGCACCGCTGTCGACCGCGAGCACACCGGGCTGCAGAGACAGCAGATATGTTACGTTGTTTGCTAGGTATGGCAGGTTTTGCACCTGAGAGCTGTCGAATGCCTTGCCTAGCGTGGCGTCGGTTGTGTTCAGCTGTGCAAGACTGGTCTCCACGTTGACGACGTCGGTCGTGCCGGCCTTGAGCTGGAAGTTCAACGTCCGTGGTGTTGCCACCAGCAGCTCTACCTTTTCCACCTCAGGAGAAAATGCCGTCGCGCTGACAGTAACGGTATAGCTACCAGGCGTCACCTGGTCGAAGCTATAGGCTCCGCGAGCATCGGATTTGACGACCTTGATAAAGCCCGTCGCTGGGTTGCTGAGTTCAATGGCCACCTGCGGAATCAGCGCACCGGTGGGGTCGGTGATCAGACCGCTCAAACTGGTGGTATTGGTTTGTGCAAGTAGCCGTGGCGAACCCGCAAAGGCAAACAACAAAGCGAGGAGCAAAACAAAACTGTGCCTGGTCGGACGTATGCGCATGGATTCTCCTGTGGAAGAGTATTTGGTGGCTAGGAATGGATAGGTGGGTCGACGGGGACGCGAAGCCGACATCGGCGATGCTGACTGTTGAAGCGCTTCATCACCCCACAGCCACATCACAAACAGGCCTTCGAGCGTGGAAGGCCGTGAGAAAGTGATAGCTGCGTCGCAGTTAACCGTATCCGGTGGATTAATTGAGCGATCCTACCGCTGTTTCAGGCGGGGCGTGCGGAAACGCATCACTGCCACATCGAAACACTGGAAAATACGGGTTGTTTTTACTCAGATTATCGTGTGTCGATTATGCTTAGGCGTTCGACACAAATCAAGACAATCCGGTCACGCCTATCCGTCGCATAAAGGATAACCATGGTGATTCCACCGCGCGGCTCCGGTCCGTCTTTTTGCTCTGCGGTGTAGATGCGATAAGTGCTTCAAATAGAGTAAGTTTGCAGATGTATCGAGATCGGGAGGCAAACCCACGAAAGCCTTATAAGGATCACAATTCACACTTCATCTATCGGATTCCGTTATTGAGAAAATAGACGTACGCGTGTATAGACTAGGTCGTATAGCGCAAATTGAATTTTCGTTTACTGCGCGGACTTAGACTCGTTCAACCAGTTGGGAAGCGCTGTCCATGCAGTCTCATCACGTCGATTCTCGCTCCGAACTCCCAGCTCGGGTGCCGCAGATCGCGTCTGTATTGTTGTACCGAGGTTTTTATGGACTTTGACTGGCTAAATACCTTTCTTGAAGTGGCGCGCCAGAAGAGCTTTTCGCGCGCGGGTGAAAAGCTGCACGTGACACAGCCCTCCATCTCGGCGCAGATCAGGGCGCTTGAAACGCACCTTGGACACCGCCTGTTGGAGCGAGGGGGCGGGAAGGTCACTCTAACGCCTGCCGGTAAGGTCTTCCAGCCATTTGCAGAGCAGTCTCTCTCTCAACTGAAGCATATTCAACTGGCCTTGGCAGACATGGAGCGTATGCCGCGTGGCACACTGACGGTCAGTGCCAACGACTCCACGGCGCTCTACGTGCTTCCGGTGCTCATCGCCAAGTTCAAAAAACAGTACCCTCGCGTCTCTCTCAGCTTCGTTCGCGCCGAGCGTACAAAGACCATGGAGCTGGTTCTTGATCGCGAGGTCGAACTGGGCATCGTCTCATTGCCGGTGAAGGATGCCAGACTGCACGTAGAGACCATCCATGAGGACAAGCTGGTCCTTGTTGTGCCACCGGGCCATCCGCTGCTGGCTCTCGAATCCGTCAAGCTCTCACATGTCGCAAAGTATGGCCTTCTGCTTCCCAAGCAGGGCCGCCGCCGTGAGTCTCTCGACTATCTGTTTGCGCAAAACAAAGTTGCACCCAGAGTTGCCATGGAGCTCGACTCCAGTGAGCTGCTCAAACGCCTCATCCTCGCGGGTATTGGTGTCGGCTTTCTGCCCCGCATCAATGTGCTTACCGAGATCAATCAAGGGCTTGTGCACGCGATCGACATCGACGGCCTGAATCTGCCGCGAAATCTGGCGTTAATCTCTCGCCATGACACGGTTCTTTCTCGCGCAGGCGACGCCTTCTTTACCTTCGCAACCGGTTCGGTACGAGGTCTTGCAAATCCCAGCACGGTGGACTCGAGTCTTGAGCTGACCAGCTGATCGCATTAGCTCCATCTGACCCGATGCAATCAGGAGCAGAGACCGTCGCAGCCAACGGCTGGAGGAAAGTGAAGGTGAGTGAGATGCGAGCCTCGTGGTGCAAAAGTGGTTTGAATGCAACGAAGATGTTGTTCGTCGCGTTCATGACCTTCTCGGGGATGCAGATACTGTCTCAACGTGCGTACCTGTTGGATGGGGATTATCCGATGACGCACGATCCTTCGATTGCGAAGGAAGGCGGTACATACTATGTATTTGCAACCGGAAAGGCGCCAGACGGCGGTCAGTTCGCGGTGAGATGTTCTCCGGACCTGAAACATTGGCGTATGTGTGGGCATGTTTTCGCTGCTATGCCCGAATGGATTCGGCAGCGGAGTCCGGGCACACAAGAGCTGTGGGCACCGGACATCTCATACTCACACGGTGAATACCGGCTTTACTATGCCTATTCGCTCTTTGGGAAAAACACGTCAGGAATAGCGCTGGCCGTAAATAAGACGCTCGATCCGACGCGTCCGAATTACAAGTGGGTGGATAAGGGGCTGATTCTCGAGTCAAAGCAGAGCGACGACTTCAATGCTATCGATCCCAATTATGTCGAGGATGCAAACCACCATGCTTGGTTGGCCTTCGGAAGTTTTTGGGGAGGCATCAAGATGAGAGCGCTCGATGCGGCCACGGGCGCACTTTCTACGACGGATACAAAGTTCTATTCGCTCGCCGCGAGGGGGCGTCCAGATCATGCTGATCCTGCGAAGCCAGGCCTCCCTCCTGACTCTCAGGCGGTTGAGGCGCCTTTTATCGTGGCGCACGGAGGCCATTACTACCTCTTTGTCTCGTTCGATCTCTGTTGCCGCGGCACGAAGAGCACCTACCGCACGATGGTCGGCAGAGCTCACAGCGTAACTGGACCGTATCTCGACCGTGACGGCAAAGAGATGATGAGCGGCGGAGGGACGCTTCTGCTTGGGCCGAATCAGCGTTGGCTCGGGCCGGGTGGTGAATCAGTGTTAATGCAGAAGCATGCACCTGACGTCATCGTCTTTCATGCGTACGATGCGCAAACCGGAAGGCCTGCCTTGCAGATATCGACATTGGGCTGGCGGGAGGGCTGGCCTGTTGCTGCGCTGGGGACACAATGATGATGCAAATGTCTGTAGCGGAGTGTGCAGGGCCGCCCATTTTCGCTGAGTTGCGGGCGGTCATCTCATACACTTGATCTATAATCAGGTCATCGAGCGGGAGTAGCTCAATGGTAGAGTAGCGGCTTCCCAAGCCGTTGGTTGCGGGTTCGATCCCCGTCTCCCGCTCCAGTCCTCCCTTACACGCGAGGGAACACTGGAAAAACCGGCGCCGCAGCCGTGGCACCCCTCCCCTTTTCGGGGGCACAATCCGCAGCAATAAGACTTAGCGGTGGTTCCGGAAGGCGGATTCGTCCGTCTGTCCTGATTAGCCGCCTAGAGTTGCGAGCCGAGGTTACTGGCTCCCCATAGGCTCCGTCGAATGACTTACTTCCTTCGTTATAGAAGGAGTGTCAAGCGCGCCCGACGAAGCCTACGGCTGGTACCTCTGTCTGGTTAGAGTTGAGTGTCTGTCATCCGAGGATCTAGTTGGGGACCCAGTAGTTTGTCAGGCAGCTTGCCGCAGGCAGTGGGGTGGTGTTGAATGCCGTGTCGGGTTCATGTCCGCAGACAGTTACGGCCGAAGGGCGGTCAAGGGGAGGCTGCTTGCTGGCGGGATAGTAGCTGAGCGTTGCGTTGAACCAGGATGAGACGACCGAGGCTCCATCGCCGATGTTCTGGCCGAAGGGTGTGTTGACGGCACCGCTATCGAACAGCATCTCTGTACGAGAACCCATGACGGCGTGGAGTCCCTGGAAGACTTTGAACCAGGGCGTCCACCACGCGGAGTCATCGGAAGCGGAGGGGACGACATCGCAGGAGTGGATGATCCAGTAGTCCAGCTTGCCGCGGGTCGCTGCACCGTAGCCTTCAGTGGAAGGGATGTTGTTGATATAGACCACGTCGCAGCAGTTGGATTCGGTGCTGAACTCCCAGGGAGCGCCGTGGGCCTCGGTGAGAGCGATGTTGACGTCGTTGACGAAGGCCGGGGCATCGGTGCTGTACATGGCAGGCACGGCCCAGTAGTACTGGGCGAGCGTGAACTGGCTGGCACCGTTGGAGCTGTGAAGACCGTTCCAGAAGCCGTTGGACTCCGCGACGAAACCGGACGAGGGATTGCTTCCCGATGGAGCGTCGCGGACGACGTACATGCCGACGGCGGGATCTCCTTCCGGCAATACGACGGATTGCAGGGCAGCGTGATCGGCAGGTGCGACTGCGGGTTTCGCGCCTGAGCCGGGAACCAGGTCAGCGGGCAGTTGACCGTTGCCGTACGCAAGATAGCTTGCGATGTAGTCGGTGTCGCTCTGTAACTTTGCGTCTGATGCCGCGAGAGGATGCAGGCTTGATACGACGCGGTAGACGGCGGTCATCGCATCCTGATCGTTATCGAAGTAGGCGATCTCGACGGAGATGACTTCGACGTTGGAGTTGGCAGTATAAGGCTGCAGCAGAGCCCGGAGATCGGACTGCAACTGCGCTGGGGTACGGCGCTCGGTGACAGTTCCGCTGAAGCTGGCGGCCTTCCAGCGAGCGACGAGACCATACAGATTGCCGTCCGTACCTATAGCGACCGCCGCATGCGAGCCGGGGCCGTAGACGCTGTAGCCCTTGACGCTGCGGGACGCAGCGACATAGCTAAGCACGAGCTGCGATGCGCTGCTCTGGGGTGTGGCTGTTGCGGAGGAACGCTGCGCGGTCCTGCCGACGACGGCGCGCGGGTCGCTGATATTGAGAGTGGTCACATCGCTTGGAAGGAAGTCAGTGCGAGCGAATAC
Organism: Acidobacteriaceae bacterium; assembly: GCA_903970395.1. Lineage (GTDB taxonomy): Bacteria > Acidobacteriota > Terriglobia > Terriglobales > Acidobacteriaceae > Granulicella. The sequence goes on along the minus strand of CAJCIM010000035.1, from coordinate 24,060 downwards.
CTGCCGCGCGACGGTAAGGGCCTGTGCGAGGTGTGGATCATTTGCACCGACGTAGGTGGTCCTGGGTAGTTTTTCAAGCTGAGGCAGAATCTCCGACACACCGCTCTGCTGGTTCCAACGCGCAATGAGGTGGTCTTCCTGAACGACACCTACGATGCTTTCAGGAGCAGACCTAAGCGAGAGCAACGATGAGTGCGAGAGGGGCTGAATGTTCTCATTGGCGACGCCGATCCTGCTCAGCGTCTCGCGCAGGAGAGCTTCCGGCGCGGCCGGGGCGGTCAGCTTTACGACGGGAAGCGATGCGGGGACCTTGGGCAGAAGCGTCGCAGGAAATGTGATTTGACCCGCTGCTACACGTGGCCGGGCAGGAACGGTCTGGCTGATGCCGAACTGCGGTAGAAGCCCCGCAATCATTGCGAGGCTGATGGCTACCTTGATGAGGATAGATGCGAACTCCAGAAGTCCGCAGCGTTGCGGTTGGGCTGAGCCTGGTGCGTGCATGATGGTTCTCCTTTTCAGGGCTCCAGTTCGTTGTGGCTCGCAAAGAGCGAAGCCATGTCGGTCCCCTTTTGTCTGGATGGTGCGCATAGGGTGGAAATCGTTACAGGATTTCTGTTCGAGAGATGCCGGTGCAGCTTTTTGAGGTTCTTTGTAACGCTGCGGCTGTGGCAGGCACTATCCGTGCATAGCCCGCAAGGGATCGAACAAGAGGGATAGAAGAAGGAGAAGGACAATGTCTACGACAACAACACTCGCTACCGGCCTCGGTGGTGCTATTGGAAGCGACTTTCGCATTGCGCAGCAGCAGCTGGTCTTCACGGAGTTCTCCGGAAAGCTCTCGGCGCTCAACCTGTTTCCCGCGGCTACCGTGGTGCAGAGCAAGATCAACTTTGTGCTGAAGGGCACGTTTACGTTGAACCTTGATACTGGAGTAGAAGGCGGCACTCCCGCGACCTCCGACATTCAGTGGAACCAGGAGACGGACATTCTGCGGAATATGTTGCCGCTGAATAAGGCGAAGGTCCTGAACCTGGGCGCTGTGAACTATGCCAGCATCACCGCGGCAAATCTGCAGGGACTGCCTTACTCGACGACGCCGATTGTGGGCAACAACAACGCCACCAATCTGCTGACGGCTGGCGATGTCTTCGCGGTACTCACCAATCAGGGCAACTACGCGAAGGTGCAGGTCGTTACGTATGGGTACGACATCACCATCAACTGGGAGACGTATCACATTGCTTCCGGCTACAGCGTACTTGGCACCGGTTACACCGAGCCGGAGGACGTCAAGTTGAGCTCAGACGGCGTACACGCGTTTGTGACTGAGCGCAGTGGCGACCTGGTGAAAGTTGCGCTGACCAGTGCCAATCGCAGCGCAGCGACAGTGGTTGCAAAGGGATTGACTGCGCCGCAGCAGATTGCTCTCGATGAGGCGCACAACGCGGCGTATGTCGTGGAGTTCGCTCCGTCCGGTGCGTTGGTGAAGGTGAACCTGACGAACGGCGTATCGACTCCGGTGGTGACGGGGTTAATAAACCCTGTCGGAGTTGTCGTCACCTCTGACCTGCAGTTCGCATATGTGAGCGAGCAGATGACCGCGGCTGCAGATGGCCGGATCAGTCGTATCCAGCTGAGCAATGGTGCGCGTACGACCGTTGCCACCGGGTTGACGGCGCCGTTCTTTTTGACGTGGGCTGATCCGGCACAGGATGCCCTCCTCGTTCCGCAGCGCGACCCGGCAAACTCCATCGTGAGCGTGAATGTCACGACAGGCTTGAAGAATGTGATCGCCAGTGGTGTGGCGGCGAGGCCTTCTAGCGTGGCGCTGCCGAACTCCACCGAGATGCTGATTTGCAGCGACAGCGAGATCGACGAGATCGACTTCACGCCTTTCGGTACGACGGGAGATCTGTTGATTGGGATCGGGTTCATTCCGGCGAGCACCGTGGCGCAGACAGCGGGGCCATCGCAGGGATTGGCTACGACCGCGCCTGGCGCTCCTCTGTATGTCGTCAGCGCGCCGTTTGGGGGCTCGCTGCCGATCATGGTGAACTACCAGGAGGCTGCTGCTGCGGGCGCGGTGTTCTACCAGGTGAAGGTAGACGGCATTCCCCATACCGATGCGTGGACGAACTACTTCTGGAATGGAGTCACGAGCGTTCTGGTTACGACGACAGCCAAGACAGTTGGGCCATCGGCAGGATGCTATCCGGTGCATCCGCTGAGCGAACTTTCGCTGTGGGATATCACGATGCTCGGCGATATGCTGGACAGCACGGTGCTGACGAATGGTCTGCACACACTGCAGCTCGTCTTTCTGAACTCGACGGGAAATCCGATCCCGGGCCTGGTCAGCACACCGTTGATTATTCGTGTGAACAACCAGTCCTGCGTTGCCTCGATTGCCGATCCAGTGTTGGAGACTGCGCCTCCTGTCTCGGCGGATACCTGCGGCGTGCTGCACTATGGCACGAACACAACCGCCAGTGTAGCTGTGGGCTTTACAGCGAGTCAGCCGGCGGGCTTCGGCGACTACAGCACGGAGATCGTGCGCGGCGCAACTCCACTCTCCTTCACGCCTCCGTTGCCGAGCGGCACGGTGGGTTCACTCACCTCCACGTTCACCGCTCCCGTCAGCCAGCTGCTGGGGAGTTGCCCTACCGCAGGCTTTGCAGCGGAGATCTACGTCGCTGCAACCATGACGAATGGATTCGGCCGCCAAAGCCAGTACGACGCCTCGGCGCTGATTGCATTTGTGCTGACCAAATAGCAAAACGAACAGTGGACCCTGCCTCTGCACAACGCGGAGGTGGGGTCTTCCTTCGTTAGGAGCCGGAGTAGATCTGGAAGGCTGCCCAATAGAGCGGTTTGCGGAAGACGCCCTGCGAGTGCAGCAGCGATAGCTTGGCGGTCCGCAAGGCCTGCTCCGGACGGACGCCTTTTGAAAGCTCGCGGTACATCTGGTCCATCAACTGCGGCGTCGAGCTGTCGTTGACCTCCCACAGAGCGCCGATCACCTGGTGCGCCCCGGCTCGAAGGAATGCCCAAGCAAGGCCGACGAGACCTTCGCCTGCGTAGTTGCGGATGCCCGATCCATAGCAGGCTGAGATAGTGACGAGGCGAGCGTGCAACGGCTGGTGAACGATGTCGCGCGCATAGAGTTTGAACCGGCCTACGTCCGATGGAGTTGGAGAGAGCACGATCGCAGAGTCGAGAGGCCGGAAGGTGCTGGCGACACCGTGGGCCACAAAGTGTAGATAGTCGTACTGCTCTGGATGCGCGGTTGCATAGGCTGCGGGTATAGCCGCTGCCTGCGTAAGCGTGGTGTGCTGAGAGTTCGCGAAGTAGTGCTCTACGTCGTCGATCTCGGCATGTGCGTGAGGCAGCGGTTGGTACTCGCTTTCAGAGGGCAGCGGATCGCCGATCAGCAGAAGTGTGCCCGCCGCTTGCGGAGTCTTCTGAGAATTGGACTGGGAGTGTGCAAGAAGCTGGAGTGAGGAGGCTGTTGTCAGGGTTACATCGTCGATCCAGTAGTGGAGGCCTTGCTTGTCCTGCTTCAGGAGCGTCTCCATGTTGAAGCCGTGCAGTGGGCCGTCCGGAATCACTACGATGTTTGAGCTGTTTTGGAGAAGCGACTCGGCGGGCGCGACAAGGGCGTTGTAGAGCCAGAGGGCGTCGGCGTTGGCATCCTGCAGGGGATCTCGGGACTTGAGGATGCTGGCTTGGTAGCTTTCGATGTGGGGCTTGATCTCCGTGACGGAAGGCAGAGCGAACATGCGAGTTGTGCGGCCGGCGATTGCCCAGAGATAGGATTTGTCGGTGCCGAGTGAGTAAAAGAGGACGGTGCCTTGGTCACGTATAACGGAAATTTTCGGCGAGTGTTGGTTCGCAAGTGATGACTGGCCGAGGCCCTCTTTCAGCGTCTTCGCCCGAGCGCCGTCGAGCAGGTACAGAGCTTCTTTCGATCGTCGCGTCGCGATCAGGAAGTCTGCGTAGTGACGATACAACTCATCGCCATTCGCCAAAAAGGGAAGTCTCTGCTCTGCATCCTGCACGGAGCTGCGCTGGGTTTCGAAGGTTAGGATGGATTTGCGATACCACTGCTCCGCTTGCACCGGGCGATGCTGCGTTGCGTAGAGCATTGCCAGTGCATCCTGAGACTGCCAGCGAACGGAGGGGACATCCATACCGTCGTGGAGCACCCGCGACAGCAGATGCTCGGCCTGTGGATCGTTGGGTGTTCTCGCTGCAATGAGAGCGACGGCGAGCGAAGCATCCAGCGCGCTGGGGTTATTCCCAATCTGCTGGGACAGGTTGAACGAGGCGTCGGCGTGGCTCTTCGCTTCAGTCAATTGGTTGAGCTGCAGATAGAGAAGTGCGAGCGCGGTCTCGATTTGAGCCTGTTGTGTGAGGTTCTTACTCGCTTGCGCGACTAGCAGCGCATCCTGATAACAGGATTGTGCCTGCTTCAGTTCCCCAAGGCGCGATAGAGAAAGGCCTTCGCTTCGCAGCCATCGGATTTCACTGTCGGTGGCGCCGAGGTTGTGAGCTTGCGCCCCGGCTTTTCGAAAGCTATCGATTGCCCGGTCGAAGTCGCCGAGATAGTAGTAGGCCCAACCGGCATTGCCCAGATCAACCTGCTGCATGGCATCGGCCTGGATCGCGCCCGCGAGCTGCGAAGATCTTGTAAAGCTATCCAATGCCTCATCGATGTGCTCAAGTTGCAAAGCGATGAAACCCAGGTTTAGCAGGTCGCTCGCCTCCAACTGCTTATCATTTTGTCGTCGGGCAAAATTCAGGCTCTTCTGAAGCGACGCTTGTGCGGCAGCTTGTTGTCCCACACGGCTTTCCAGCAGACCTTCGGTACGCAGAAGTTCACCTTCAAGAACCGAGTGCGTAGCGTAGCTAAGATGCTGTGCGTCGCTCATCTCCTCGGCAGACTCCTGTTGATGACCGAGCCTCGCGTTTGCCTGGCTGAGCAGTATTAACCGCTTAATCGCAGGGTCTCCTTGAGGGGTGAACTTCCGGTCTTGTTCCTCCAGCACGTCAACAACATTCTGACTCTTGCCCTGAAATTGGAGGATCTCCGCTTCGAGCAAACAAAACTGGAAGCTCCATGCAGGATCGCGGGCCATCCATTCCGATTTCTCCGCGGAGGCTTGCTGAAGAGCGCGATCAAGTTGACCGCGGAGAAATTCGGCATGGATTTGGTTGAATGCGAGAATTGGATCGGGCATCCTTGATGAGCGGCACCCAATGTTGCTGCAAAGAACCAGAGTGGCAGTTATGCCTAGTTGGGCGGCCAAGAAGAGCCGTTGGTTACAACCACGGAGCAACACACGTATCCACTGTTCTTGCCACACAACTCTGCTCGAAACATCGCCAGTTGCGCCGAATACGGAAACACGACAACCTCTCCGAGGAAGACTCTGCCAAGATCCGGTATGTCTATGCAGTGGGCGAAGCTTTGCCCGGCGGCGAGACCATCGACCTGATTGACCAAGGAGCAAAGTGTGTAGCCCTCAAAACCAGTCTTGCCATCCGGCTGCTTTGCGGTAATCCCACCAAAGCGGCTGCGTGCCCACTCGGGGGTTTCTTTGTTGGAGAGGAGTGCGGAGCCCTGCCGGTGAGCTACGTCGCTGAGTGTGGGCCACGCCAGATCAGGGGCGATGGTTGCGCTTTGATTATAAGCATCGATGTCGCGATCCTGCGTTGTCAGAAGCGCGCTCTCAGGACGCACTGTGATGGGCTTGCCATCGACGTGCAGATTCGTGAAGCTCGAGCCGACGAACGAGATCTTGCGAGGACCACCGCCTGCGGGCTGCTCGATGAACATCTGCGCAACGAGACGATCGGCCGTGAACCTTCCGAACAGGTCGAAGCCTTCGATCACGCTGACAACGCGTTGTGTCCACGGGCCGCCGTCCTGAGCAGGACGCCCGGTGACGAAGGTATAAGCCGATGTTGCCTTGATGCCATCTTCGAAGTTGAACTCCTTCGTTGCGGTTGTTGCTAGGCCACCAGCGGACGAGAGCGCAGCCGAGCTGGGTGTCGGCACAAAGCGAAATGGCTCTTCCAGGAAGCCTCCGATCGAGACGGAGTCAGCGTGGAAGTAGAAAACTTGTTTGGCGTTCGTCTGCATCTTGTTATCTCCAGAGGGGTATTTTTTAATGGCCCTGGCCTGCGGTAACTCGGAATGGATAGCTCGCTAGCTCGACGTCTGTTGCGGATGAACTTTGATGGCCCTGCACCTGTAGCGAATACGTGCCGCTAACGCCCTGGCTGCCGAGTGGTGCGCGAATCGACACGGTATTTTTGGCCTGCTCACGCGACAGCTGAACCGTCCAAAGAGGCTGATGCTGCGGAGAGTATAGAGTGCATATGTAACTGGTGAGTTGATCCTGCGATGGAATATCTACCTGCAGCAGAAGAGTCTTTGCGCCATTCAAAGTGACGGAGGGAATATCTCCGCCCCGGCTGTTTCCACCGACCAGGGAGAGGGATGGAAAGGCCTCAGGCTGGTTCAGGCTGGCAATCTCGCTCCGGAGATGGGGCAGAGTGATCGTGCTCTGGTAGAGGACGATCACCAGGCATGCCGCCAGCGCGGCAATTGTAAAAGCCGGGCGCCACTGCAGGAGGTTCCGAGCAGAGCTTGGCCGGCTTGCGGGCTTTGATTCCTGTTCGGCCGAAGGTTTGGAGATCAGCTGCGGACGTTGCAATTCGGCGCGGACGGCCTGCAGGAATTCACTGGTTTCGAGTAATTCCGCGGCACACTCCTGGCAACCGAAGTAGTGGTCCTCGAACTCGTCGCGCAGCTCTGGTGACAGTTCCTCCAGAAGATATTGCTCCACCATATGATGTTCGACTGCAAACGAGTGTTCCATTGGTCAAAGGCTCCGATCTAATAGTGCAATTTGCAGTACAAACGTTTCATCGCTGGGTCCCCAATTTCTGGATTTGGCTTGGACAGTCGTATTTGGAACGAAATAACTGCTTGGCACGATGAACCAGGACACGTAGATACTCGCGGGTAACGCCCATCTGTTCGCAGAGTTCGTCTTTGTCGCGCTCTTCCATAATCACTGCCTGCAATAGCTGCCGGTCGCGAGGCGTGAGGGCGTTGAGGCTCTGCCGGACAAGCCTGACGCGATCGGCGGACTCCATCTGACTGAGCGGGCTGGGGCGGAGATCCACGTAGACACTTTCCTGTGTGTCGTCGAGCGAAGTACCTACCTTTTTCTGGGAGCGATAGTACTCGTGCAAAACGTGGTTGCAGACGGAGTTGACGAAGGAGCCGAGGCGCTCTGCCTGGCGAAGGCCGTCTTCCTTCCGCAACATCAGTAGAACGCGTGCGAAGGTCTCCTGTCGGATATCCTCGATCGCTTCATGGGATGCAACGCGGGAGCGGAGCTTCAGCTGGATGAGCTCACTGAAATACTGGACAAAGTGGAGCTGAGTAGCGGGATCGCGTGCACGCAACTTCGCGAGGTAATCGGAATCGAATGTGACGAATTCCACTTGCGCGCTCCATTGATATCTGCCTGTGGCGCGATTATACACACCGCTAACGCTGAGTTTCGATGCAAGGTCTCGTGGTGTCGTCGAGCGGAATTAGACCGATAACATGCGATGAATCGAGATGGAGTCGAGGTACCCGTTGTAGTTGGGAAACGGCCTGTACCTCAGAAACTCCTGCCCCATAAACAACATGGGAATACTCGACGCGGTAAGTACGACGTGGGCCGCCAGCGTCGACTGCTTCTTCGAATCCTCGACTGAAGTGCAACGCAGCAAACGGGCTGGGATTGACGGACTCGAAGGCGCTTACGGGCAGAGCGAAGCACTCTTAAGCCTGAGATATGTATCTCGGGAGATTGGAGAAACTGGGAAATATATAGAAGGCCCATGTGTTTCACATGGGAGGAATCCGTTCGTGAGTGTCGATCAAACCACTGAAACAGCTTCTAGCCGTACTCAAAGCACTGCAATCCAGACAAACACGGATGCGAGGCTCAATTGGCCGGTGCTGCTAACCGGAATGCTGATTGCGTTTGTATTTCCCGCAGCCCCTCGTATTTCGGTCTCTTCTACCCAGTAGTTGCTGCTTCCGTCGCGGCCGACGGTGACCAGTTATTGAAGTCGCCCAGAATGGCGACTGAGTCGGAGAATGGCGTCCAGACGCGAAACGTTACGCCCTGTTCGTAATGAGTTGTGCCCAGCCAGCATGTAGGCTTCTCTTCGAAGATCTCTACGGAAGAAACTGGCCGACTTGTGTGGTGGAGATCTGAAGCGACGGCGTCGGCCAAGCCCGAGCCAAAAGTAACATGGCCGCGCTCCTAGAGCGCGGCCATGTTACTTGCTACTTTCGACTTACTTCCTGACCTCTGCGGTCTGCATCTTCTGCTCGGTGGGCAGCGTGTGGTTCTCCAGAGCCAGCGCCTCCGGCATGTAGCTCAGCGCCTTCTGCACCTGCGGATCCCACTGCGTGATCACCTCGTTGCCTAGCGTTTGACCGAACTGCGACGTGAACATCTCCTTCTTTATCATCGCCTTGGTCCAGTCCAGATTGTCGGCAAACTCTTTGTCGGTGTATTCGATCTTCTTGTCCTTGAGGAATGCCTTGAACTCCTGCTGCATTGCGTCATCCACCGTCATGTCCTTGGTGATGGTGTGCGTGGAGAGGTAGTGCTTGGAGAAGTCGAAGAACGCATAATGCTGCAGTGTCACGTCCTGAAAGTGGTCGCTCTTCAACTCCGCGATCTTTTCGTCCGGTGTGATGCCTCCGCCGCCGTAGACGATGCGGCCAGAGTCGGTCTTTTCGACGTCCTTATTGGTTTCGTCGGCTGGCAGAGCGTCGTGGCGCACGTAGTAGTAGTCATAGAGCGAAACGCCGTTGTAGTTGCGCTGGATCAAGCGGCCCGACGGCGTGTAGTAGTGGAAAGTCGTCAGCGCGAGGCCACTGTTCTCCGAGATCGGGAACACCGTCTGCACCAGGCCCTTGCCGAATGTCGTCTCGCCGACGATCAGCGCGCGGTCGTGGTCCTGCAGCGCGCCGGAGATGATCTCCGCCGCCGATGCCGTGTTGCGGTTGACGAGGATCACAATCGGGTACTTCGCGTCGGAGCCGCTGGGAGCGCGATAGACCTGGTCGGGAAAAGCGCGCCCGCGCTGCGAGACGACGACCTGGCCCTTCTGCAGGAACTTATCGCACACATTGACAGCCTCATTCAGCAGGCCGCCAGGGTTGCCGCGCAGGTCAATCACCAGACCGTTGAGGCCGGGGCCGAACTTGTCCAGCGCGGCCTGCACCTCGTGCGAGGTCGTTTCCATTTCGTTCGTGACGTGGATGTAGCCGATGCCGGGCTTGATCATGAACGACACGTCCACCGAGTAGCGGGGAATTTCATCGCGGATCAGGTCGAACACCAGTGGCTTGGTCGATCCTTCGCGGCCCAGGGTGACACTGACGTGCGTGCCACGGGGACCTTTCAACAGGTTTGCCACTGCAGGAGAGTCCATTCCCTTGGTCTCCTTGCCATCGACGGCAAGGATCACATCACCCGGACGGATGCCCGCCTTGTACGACGGCGTGCCCTCGAACGGAGCCAGGACCACGATCTTTTCGCCCTGCGGCTGGATCGACATGCCCACGCCGAAGTACTTGCCGCGCTGGTCTTCGCGCATCTGCGCGTAAGACTTCGGATCGTAGAAGTTCGAGTGCGGGTCCAGGACGTGTAGCATCCCAGGGATTGCTCCGTCATAGATCGCTTTGTCGATCTTGTCCTGGTCCAGCTTGTCGGCGTAGTTCTGCTCCACCAGCGCGTAGACGTCGGTGAACGACCTCATCGAATCGCGCAGTGTGGACTCGTCGGTGGCCGACTGCGCAGCAACGCGGCCACCCAGCAGGGAGCCGGTCAGCGCACAGGCAGAGAGGAACAGTGTCGCGGAGAAGAGAGCACGTCGCGTAGAAGAGGCCATACGGGTAGAGGAACCTCGATCGAAAAAGAAACAACGGTTGGCTACCGGAAAACTCGCCGGGATGCCTGCCAGAGGGCCCGGGCGAACGCCAACGGCCCACCGCAACTGGTTGGACGGAGTATAGCATCCAGCCGTTAGCCGGGGCTTGGCGAGAATCCTGCCATCTCCAAGCGTAACCCTGCTTCCCACATCCCACACTCGACCGTCTCACGGTTAGAATAAGCATGTCGGTGTCTGGCTCCTGTGGGTCGGCCGTCGGCGCACCTCTGCCCAGTACTCCCTGTACCCTGCCCAGCCGTACGGCCGCAGAGCTACGCAAATGCAGCAGAGCCAAAAGGATCGGATGACCGAGAAGCACACACGCAGCACCCTTCGGGCGACCACCGCCTCGCAGACTCCCGTCGTCGCCACTGCAAAGCTCGCCGGACGGCCGCGCCAGTTCGTCACCGCCATGGTCGCGTCGCTGCTGCTCTTCGGCTCTGCCTCTGTCGGCGCGAGGGCCCAGCAGCCCAGCTATCCGGTTCCCAGTGGCAACTTTCCCTCGGCGCCGCAGCTGCAGCTGCCACAGCTTCCACAGCGCCCGGCGATCACCGCCAACGGCACCGTCGTGGAGGACGTGGTCGCGCGCATCAACGACCAGATCATCACCCGCAGTGAGTATCAGCGTGCCGAGCAGCAGATGCTCCAGGACGCGCAGCAGGGCAATGCCTCGGAGGCCGCGCTGCAGGACCATCTCCACGATCTGCTCCGCGACATGATCGACTCTGACCTGCTCATATCCAAGGGCAAGGAGCTCGGCATCACCTGCGACGCAGAGACAATCCGCCAACTCGATGACATCCGCAAGCAAAACCATCTGCCGGATATGGAGGCCCTCGAAAAGGCCGCCTCGCAGCAGGGTGTCTCCTTTGAGGACTTCAAGCAGAACATACGCAACCAGTGCATTCGCCAGTCTGTGGTTCGTGACGAGGTGGGCCGCCACCTCAATATGACGCACAACCAGGAAGAGGCCTACTACGCCGCGCACTCCAAGCAGTTTGAGGTGCCCGAGCAGGTTCACCTAAGCGAGATCCTGATACCCACCCCGGAGACAGCCACTGACGATCAGCTTGCCCAGGCCCAGGCCAAGGCCAACGATCTCGTTACGCAGCTCAAGGGTGGGGCCAGCTTCGCCGACCTTGCCAAGAAGAACTCCGGCGGCCCCACGGCTGCTGCTGGCGGTGACCTCGGCGACTTCAAGCGTGGCACTCTCGGCCAGGTGCTGGAAGATGCTACCTTCGGCCTTCCTGCCGGCGCGAACACCGCGCCCATCCGCACCCGTCAGGGCTTTGTTATTCTCCGCGTCGACGCACACCAGGCCGCTGGCGTCCCGCCGCTGGCCGACGTAGAGAACCAGGTCCAGGAAGCCATCTACATGGACCAGCTGCAGCCCGCACTGCGCGTCTACCTCACCAAGGCACGGAACGAGGCCTTCATCGAGCTGGCGCCGGGTTTTGTGGACACAGGCTCCACGGCCAAGAGCAACAACGCCAACTTTGCCTACACTTCCTATCAAGCCCCGGCGATCAAGAAGAAGCTGCTTGCCAAGCAGCGCGCAGAGCAGGCCCGCGCACTCAAAGCTCAGGCCGCTCTCGCCGCAGCTCGCGAGCGAGTCTCGCAGAAGCAGCTTGCCAAGGCTGAGGCGGACAAGGAGAAGATCAGCGGCGGCAAGAAGAATGTGAACGGCAAACAGAAGCGTGAGAAGGTTCAGCGCGAGAAGATTCGCTATGGGCAGGCCCCGCGCGATGCTCTGCCGACAGCAACCACTGCCGTTGCCGCCGATGCCGGTCCTCAGGCTCCGCCGCTCGCTGGACAGGCTCCCGGTGCGGCCATGGCGCCGACCGACTCTGTGACCTCCATCACTACGGGCGTTGGAGCTGACACCGCTACCACCACCGCCGATAACAGCAGCGCTGACCCGCTCGCGGACGCATCCGGTCCGACGAAGAAGACGCGCTTCTCCTCCGAGCAGACCAAGGCAGAGGTCGACCGCGCCAACACCAAGCTGGTCAAGGCGGAGAACAAGGCGACCATCCGCCCTGTCGTCGCTACGCGCGAGCAGTCCACCAGCGAGAAGGTCCAGGCCGCTCCGCTCGGACTGAACGGCGACACCGTCAAGAAAAAGAAGAAGCCCAAGGCGCAGAAGGGCGACAAGAAGGAGCGTCTGCAGGAGCAGCAGAAGCCTGTAGATACGACACCCACGGTCGCTCCCACGGTGAACCCCGCCGTCACCGGCGCTCCGGCGGCTCCCACCACCAACCAGTAAGCACCTGAACCGCCAGCCCACGCACCGTAGCTGGCGGTTCTGCATTTAAGCCCGCGCCTCTGCGCGACGGCGTTATCTTTTCCCACGACCTATCCTCTACACTCTTCCCACTGACCCTATGAAAGACTTCTTCATCGCCGACGCCGCCAGCTACGAAGGCCAGAACGTCACCACCTTCTTTCTTGTCTCTGCCGCCAGCCTGCGCGATCGCAAGCCCAGCGGCCAGTATCTTGCGCTCACACTCGCCGACAGAACAGGCCAGTTCGAGGCTCGCATGTGGGACGACTTCGCCGACTCGGCAAGCACCTGCGTTGCAGGTAGCTACGTCAAGGCGCAGGGCACCGTCTCCAAGTACCAAGGCAAGTTCCAGATCACGCTCACCAAGCTCCGCCTCGCAGCCGCCGCCGAGATCGACACCGCAGACTTCGTCCCCACCAGCCAGTACGAGATTCCCACCATGGCTGCGGAGCTGCGCGGCTACGTGGCGGCCTTCCGCAATGTGCATCTGCAGCGCCTCGTCCTCAGTTTTCTTGATGACCGGCAGCTAGGCCCGGCATTCGTGGCCGCGCCAGCAGCGAAGCGCCTGCATCATGCCTGGATCGGCGGCCTGCTGGAGCACGTCCTTTGCCTCGTCCGCGTCTGCCTCGCCACCGCGCCGTTCTATCCCGAGGTCGACCCCGACTTGCTCGTCACCGGCGCCATCCTGCACGACATCGGCAAGGTCCGCGAGCTCAGCTGGGGAAGCAGCTTCGACTACACGCTGGAAGGCCAGCTCATCGGCCACATCTCCATTGCGCAGGGCCTGCTTCATCAGAAGATCGCCGAACTCGACGCCGCCAATCCTGAGGAGCTCTTTCCGCCGCGCCTGCGTCTGCTGCTGGAGCACATGATCCTCTCGCATCACGGCAAGCTGGAGTTTGGTTCTCCCAAGCTGCCGATGACGCCCGAGGCGATGCTGCTCTCCGCGCTCGACGATCTCGAAGCTAAATTCCAGACGCTGCGCAACGAGTTCGCTGCCTCCAAAACTGCTGGCCGCTCCGCAGGCGATGTCACCGAATGGGTACGCAGCATGGAGCGCCCGCTCTTCAACTCGCAGGCTTGGCTTGAAGAGGAAGCACCAATGGATGTTAGCTGACTTGTTGCAATAAATCGCACTCAGGCGAAATGACATCAATTATTCGATATATCGTCCAATGTCGCCGTTTTGTCGTGCCGTCCGCAGAACGTGGTTCACATCTGACCCGCTTTGCCGATCGGGGTGCGATAGCGTCCTTGAGATCTTCAACTCAAACCTTTACGCAGTCTCCTCCAACGCGCGCGCCGCGTTGATCAGTGCAATATGCGACAGCGCCTGCGGAAAGTTTCCAAGGGCGCGCTGCGCCTTGGTGTCGTACTCTTCCGCCAGCAGGCCGACATCGTTTTGCAGCTTCAGCAAGCGTCCAAACAGTGCCTCCGCGTCGTGCCGCCTGCCTGTGCGGGCGTAGCATTCCACCAGCCAGAACGAGCACGCCAGAAAGCATGAGTCCTGTGTCTTCTCTTTCTCCGTCGAGAAGCGCATCAGCAGTCCGTCTCGCATCAGCTCCTTTTCAACGCGCTCGATAGTGCCCAGGATGCGCGGGTCATCCCATGGTAGAAAGCCGAAGATCGGAATTAGCAGGCACGATGCGTCTACGGTGTCCGCTCCGTAGTACTGCACAAAGCTGTTTACCTCCGCATCGAATCCGCGCTCGCACACCTCTGCGTGAATCTCATCGCAGACCTTTCGCAGTTGATCGATTGGGCCATCCAGTCCCTGATCGCGAATCGCAAGCACTGTGCGGTTCATGCCCACCCAGGCCATCACTTTGCTGTAGGTAAAGTGGTGCTCGTAGTTCCTCTGCTCCCATATATTAGAGCTCGGCTTCTGCCATATCTCTGTCAGCCGCTGCGCCAGCGAAATCCGTAGCCGCCGTATGTCCGGACTGTCTTCAATGCCAGCGTTCTTGATGCAGAACAGCGCATCGGCAACCTCGCCGTACACATCCAGCTGCGCCTGCTCGCTCGCTGCGTTGCCCACGCGCACTGGTAGCGAATCTGCATACCCATTCAGCCACGGCAGCTCGAACTCCGGCAGATGCCGGTCGCCGCGGATGCCGTACATAATCTGCATCTGCTCGGGGTCGCTGCCAATGGACCGCATCAGCCATCGCTGCCAGTCTTCGGCCTCCAGAGTGTAGCCCATGGAGATCAGCGACTCCAGCGTAAGCGCGCCGTCCCGCAGCCAGCAGAAGCGGTAGTCCCAGTTGCGGTCCGCACCCAGCACTTCGGGTAGCGAGGTCGTAGCGGCGGCCACAATTCCACCGCTCGCCCGGTAGGTCAGCGCCTTCAGCGTAATCAGGGAGCGCACGACCGCATCTTTCCACGGTCCTTTGTAGGTGCTCTTCTCCTTCCAGTGTGCCCAGGCTCCTTCGGTCTCCGCCATCGCATGCTTCACATCGATCACCTGTGGCGCTGTATCCTCCACGTTGCCGTAGGTCAGCACGAAGGTCACGGCTTCTCCCTGATGAAGGGTGAAGTTCGCATAGGCCGCTTCATTGCGTAACTCCAATGGCTGATCGGCTCGCAGGTACAGGATGCTCGGTCCCGCATAGGCGGACCAGGCTCCTTCGGCCATGCCTGTCCACGGAATACCACGGCCATAGTCGAAGCGTGGAAGCAGTTCCATCTGCATCTCGACGTTGCCCTCCACACTAGTCACAATCCGGATAATGTCGGAGTACTTGCGCGGCGGTTCGGGCTCCTTTGAGTTGCGCCCACGCAACGGCATGAAGTCGGTCAGCAGTACAGCGCCGGTCTCAGTCTCGAAGCGCGTCTCCAAAATCAGGGTGCCGTCTCGATACTGGCGCGTGGTCTTCTTCGGCTCGGCCACCGGCGCGATCTGCCAGCGACCGTTTTCGGCGGTTCCCATCAGCGCGGCAAAGCACGCGGGTGAGGAGAAGTCAGGCCAGCACAACCAATCGATTGATCCGTCCGTGCCCACCACCGCTACTGTCTGGCAGTCCCCAATCAGCCCATACTCCTCGATCTTCAGTGCCATGCCGTCCTTAGCCTTTCCACTTCCTTGGCCCTCGCATCGACACGGGCCAGACTATGTAGATGCAATTGCTGCGAGCTCGAGGAATGCTTGACAGGGAACCCATAATCAAGCAAGTAAGGAGCAGTCGCGCCAATGTTCGGTTTGCACCTTTGCGACCAAAGTGCAAACCAAAGAGGATATAGCGCTAACCTCAATCAGCTGCGGATCTTAGTCCCTAAAACGACGGGGAGTGCCAAGTGCGAAACACCAGATTTCTCCCTATGAGCACCGGCTTTATAATCGTAGATTCATGCTTCGTTTCTCTACAGCCGGCGAAAGCCACGGCGAATCTCTCGTAGCCCTCATCAGCGGCCTGCCCGCAGGCGTTCCCGTTGACCAGATATTTCTCGACCACGAGCTGTGGCGTCGCCAGCAGGGCTACGGCCGCGGTGGCCGGATGCGAATCGAAAAGGACACGGCGCACATCCTCTCGGGCGTACGCCATGGCAAGACCATCGGCTCGCCGATCGCGATGACGCTGGCCAACCGCGACTGGAAGAACTGGGAAGAAATCCTCCCAGTCGAAACCGGCGACCCTGAGAAGCACAAGGCCGTGGCCTCGCCGCGGCCAGGCCACGCTGATCTTGCTGGAGCGCTGAAGTACGACTTCAAGGACGCGCGCTACATCCTGGAACGCGCCTCTGCACGCGAGTCGGCTGCCCGCGTCGCCTGCGGCGCTCTCGCCAAGATGCTGCTGCGGTCGCTTGGCATCGAGGTTGCTAGTCATGTCGTCCGCGTCGGCACCGCAGAACTCTCCCGCGAAGCAAGCTTTGCCGAGATCGCGGCGATTGCTCAGCGCGAGGAAGTTCTCCTCGCCTGTGTCGATCCCGAATCCGAGGCCCGGATGAAGGCCGAAGTGGATGTCGCTTTACGCACCGGCGATACGATCGGCGGCATCTTCGAGGTCGTTGTCCACGGTCTGCCTCCTGGCGTTGGCACGCACGTCAACTGGGATGAGCGGCTCGATGGCCTGCTGGCGCAGGCGGTGATGAGCCTCCAAGCCGTTAAGGCCGTTGAACTTGGCCGCGGCGTCACAGCCGCGAGTTCACCCGGCTCCAAGGTCCACGATGCGATCGCGTACGAGGGACAAGGAGAGGGCTTTACGAAGTTCACCCGCGAGCGAAACAATGCGGGAGGACTCGAAGGCGGCATCTCGAACGGCGAAGATGTCGTTGTTCGCGGCTACCTGAAGCCGATTTCGACGTTGCGTCGTCCACTTGCATCAGTCTCCTTTGAGACGCGCGAGGTCACCAAAGCAGCATACGAGCGCAGTGATGTCTGCGTCGTACCTGCTGCCGGAGTCGCCGGCGAAGCAATGGTGGCGCTGACAATCGCACGCTCGCTGCTGGAGAAGTTTGGCGGCGACAGCCTGCGCGAACTGGAGCGCAACTACAAGAGCTACTGTGACCAGATTCGGTCATACTAGGGAAGTGAAGAAAGATGCCGACTGAAACACAAACCGATACCGCGGAAGCCAAGCGTGCAGCGCGCAAGGCCACCAGCGAGGCTGTCCGCAAGAGCGCGAAGAAGCTTCATGAGGTCGTGAAGTATCCTGATCCGATCCTGATGAAAAAGGGCGAACTCGTCACCGAGTTCAACGACGAGTTGGCTCAGTTCGTCGAGGAGATGTTCGACAGCATGTACGCCGCGCAGGGTATTGGACTCGCTGCGCCGCAGATTGCGGTTTCGAAGCAGATTACGGTTATCGACATCAGCTTCAACGAGCGGCCGGAAGACAAGCTGGTGTTGATCAATCCGGTGATCCTGGAGCGCGAGGGCACGTTGTATGAGGAAGAAGGTTGCTTAAGTCTGCCGGACATCAATGAGAAGGTGAAGCGCGCTGGCTGGGTGAAAGTCCGCGCGCAGGATGTAAAGGGTGAGTTTTTCGAGGTGGAAGGCGAAGAACTGCTCGCGCGCGCGTTGCAGCACGAGATAGACCATCTGCATGGTGTGCTGTTCATTGACCACTTGAGCCGGTTGAAGCGCGACCTGATTATTCGTCGCATCAAGAAGCTGCAGCGCAACGGCGATTGGTAAGCCACGCGATGAGACTCGTCTTTTGTGGAACGCCGGAGTTCGCGGTTCCCAGTTTGCAAGCCGTTGTAGCAGCCGGCCATGAAGTGGCTCTGGTGCTGACGCAGCCGGATCGTCCAGCAGGCCGCAAGATGGAGCTGCAGGTTCCACCGGTAAAGGCTCTGGCGCTCTCGCTGGGGATTCCGGTTGAGCAGCCGCTGAAGCTCAAGACCAATTCTGAGCTGCGAGCGCAGTTGGAGGCGATTCAGCCGGACGCGATCATCGTAGTCGCGTATGGACGGATCATTCCAGACTGGATGCTCGCGCTGCCGCGGTTCGGCAACCTCAACGTGCACGGCTCGCTGCTGCCGAAGTATCGCGGCGCTGCGCCGATTCAGTGGGCTGTTGCGAACGGCGAGACAGAGACTGGCGTGACGACCATGCGGCTTGATGCAGGGCTTGATACGGGAGAGATGTTGCTCTCTCGCAGCCTCGCTATCGGTAGTGACGCGACTTCGCCACAGTTGTATCCACCGCTTGCAGCGATTGGCGCGGAGCTGCTGGTGGAGACGCTTGCGGGGCTTGCAGATGGCAGCATCACGCCGCAAGTGCAGGACCACTCGCAGTCTACGCTTGCTCCTATCCTGACGCGTGACGATGGGCGATTGCAACCAACGAAGTTCACTGCGCAGCAGGCCTACAACCGCTGGCGAGGTTTTCAGCCCTGGCCAGGTTGCTGGGCGGAATTCCGAGGCAAGCGGTTCCTGCTGCATGCGATTCATCCTGTTACATCGCAGGTTGCGCTTGCGCCTGGCGAACTGGATGCTTCAACCGGCATTCTGCTGCTCGGGATGGCTGAGGGAACGCTGCTGCGGCTCGACGAGGTTCAGCCAGAGGCGAAGCCTCGGATTGGCGGAGCGCAGTTTGCGCGTGATTACCAGTTGAAGGCCGGTGAGCGCCTTGAGTAGTCCTTTGCATCCCAGAAATCCAGCGGCGAAGAAGCCTGCGATTACGGCAAGTCCAGCGCGTGCGGCGGCGTTTGAGATCCTGGAGCGTGTTGCGCTTACGGATGCTCATTCGGACGATCTGCTGCATTCTTCGCGGCTCAGCGATCTGTCGCAGGCGGACCGCAACCTTGCGACGACGCTGGTGCTTGGTGTGTTGCGCTGGCAGATTGCGCTCGATGCGCTGATTTTGCCTTTGCTCTCACGGCCGGATGCGTCGCTGGCGTCGCCGGTGGCGACGGCGTTGCGGCTGGGTGCATTCCAGCTGCGGTATCTCGATCGGATTCCTGCTCATGCTGCGTTGAGCGAGTCGGTGGAACTGGTGCGCGGTGCAGGGCATCCTCATGCGGCGGGGATGGTGAATGCCATCCTGCGTGGGCTGACGCGATCTGCTCCGGCGAAGGTTCCGCTGTACGAGGCGACCGAAGCGTACGCTACGCGGTTGTCACATCCCGCGTGGCTGGTGCGGCGCTGGGAGAAGCACTTTGGCCGAGCCGCTGCGATGGAGATCTGCGAGTATGACCAGTCGCCGCCAGAGCAGGGAACGCTGTTCGGTGCGGCGGAGAGCGATACTGCGCTTCCACGGATGGATGATGGCTCGCGGCTGGTAGCTGAGCTGGCTGCGGCGAGCCATGCGGCTCCGCAGCGGATATGGGACTGCTGCGCTGCTCCGGGCGGCAAGACGATGGTGCTTGCGCATCGTCATCCTGCGGCGGAGATTCTGGCTACGGACGTCAGCATAGTGCGGTTACGGCGGCTCGCGGAGCGCCTGAAGCCCGTTGCGCCGCAGGTGCGGACGATGGTTGCCGATGCGGCCAAGCCTCTGCAGGATGAGGCTGCGTTCGACCTGATCCTGTGCGACGTGCCTTGCAGCGGCACAGGAACGCTGAGCCGCAACCCGGAGCTGAAGCTACGGCTGCAACCTGCCGATCTGCCTCGTCAGGCGGTTCGGCAGCGCGAGATCCTTCTCGCTTCGCTCTCTTGCCTCGCGCCGGGCGGGCGGCTGCTGTATTCCACCTGTTCTCTGGAGCCTGAGGAAGATGAGCAGGTTGTCGAGGCGGCGCTGGCTAAGGCTCCTGGCGGCGTTACCGTGGCTGCTCTTGATCCGGTGATGGAGCGGTTGGCGATCTCGTCGTCTGACCTGCTGAAGGATGGCAGGCTGCGGACGATTCCGGGACGCGGGTTTCGTGGTGATGGGTTCTTTGCTGCTCTGTTCGTGCGGGAGTAGCTAGGGTGGGGGGGCGTCCCTCGGGGTACTTTTTGATCGATGTTCCTGAGAAGATGCGATTTAGGGGTGGACTTGTGGAGGTCTAATCCCGGCGGTCATCAGGAAATGCAAACGCAAAGGGCGCTAAGTACGCCACGGTGCGCTAGGCTTTCTCTCTAATTTCAGGGTACCGCAACTGTCAATAGGGGTGATGGCTAACTGCTTCGGATTGATGTAGTTGCAGGCGATTTTGAATGTGGGTTACGGGATTTGCAGGCTGATGGGGCCGACGGGGGCTACGGTCTTTTTTGCAGGTGGATTTGCAGGAGGGGTGCTGGTGTTGGGAGAGCCAGGTGCTGCGGGTGCGACGCCGAAGGTTACCCGGATGGCGTCGCCTTTCGTGACGCGGTAGCCAGCGCCGGGCGATTGTGAGGTGACGACGAGGCCGTTGCCGACGGCGGAGATGACGAGGCCGAGTTCGCTGGCTGCGCGGACGGCGCCTGCGGAGGTGAGGCCGGCGAAGGAGGGCAGGACGAAGGCGTTGGCTGCGGGTTGGGGCGCGGTGCTTAGCAGGAGGTTGATGCGCGGCTGGTCGACGCCGGCGTTGGGTGGCGGCGTCTGGGCGAGGACGAGTTCTTCTTCGCCGGGGGCTTCGATGTGGGCCAGCGTGCCGAGGTCGAGCTGGTCGCGGCGGACGTCGATGGAGGCGTCGCGAACGGTTTCTCCGACTACGTCGGGGATGATGACCTGCTGCGGGCCGAGGCTTTCGGCGACGCGCACCTGCCAGCCGTGGCGCACGACGGTATCCGCCGCGGGTGACTGCGAGAGGATGCGGCCAGCGGGCACGGTGGTGGAGTAGAAGCGGTTTTCGATGATGAGATCGACGCCGGTCTTCAGGGCGCTCTGGGTGGCTTCGAGCACCGTGCGACCGGTGAGGTCAGGGACGACGACCTCGCGCACGTGGAGAGCGAAGCGAAGCGTGATGGCAGCCGAGATCAGCATGACGACGACCATCGCCATCGCAGTGAGCAGCCACTCGCGATGGCGGCGGAGCCACTGCGCGGTGCGCAGTGGCAGCAGCATAAGGGCGAGGAGGAACGCGGCGAGTCTGTAGGTGACGACCTTGGAGTTCATCGACAGGTCTCCGGAACCATGAAAGTCTCCGCCGACACAAAATGCGGGGATTTCTCCGCTGCGCATCGCGATGAGGCCGCGATGCTCCGGTCGAAATGACGGGCGTTGAAGATGGTCAGAGAGTTCATCGGCGGTTGTCCGTCGCGGGTTCGGGATGGATGAGGACGCGGGAGACCTGCGGGTGATCGAGGCGGAACTCGCTTTCGAAGTTGGTGATGACCTCGTGGACGGCTTCCATGGGCAGATCGTCGGGCAGGGTGCAGTGGCAGTTGATCTGGACGCTGGCGGCGGCGCCGCCGTGGCCGCGAGTGACAACGATCTCATGGACGTCGACGATCTCTGGAAAGTGGCTGGCGGTGGCGCGGAGCTGGTTTTCGAGGTTTTCGCCGGCGCGCATCTGGGCCGATAAGGCGATGGTGGCGGGCTCGCTTTCGATATGCGTTAGCAGGGAGGCGATGCCGGGGACCTCCTTGCGGATGTCGGTCTCGAGCTGGGTGGCGATCTCGTGAGCCTGGCGGAGCGGCATGGTCTCGGGGACTTCGAGGTGCTGCTCAACGTGGAGCCTGCCGTCGTACTCCTGCACGGCAACGTCGTGGATGGCGAGGTTGGAGCGGGCGGCGACGGCACGGATGCGGTCGAAGACACTCTCGTCTAGCGTTGCTGTGGGGACGGTGTGGACGACGACGTCGGCGTTGGCGAGATGCCTCTGGACGGCGCTTGTGGCGGCGAAGGTGATCTGCTCCGCGCGCTGAAAGGTGAGGTTCCGCGGGAGCTGAAGAGTGAGGTCGACGAAGTAGGCCGAGCCGGATCGGCGGACGCGCATGCGTTCGATGCCGAGGACGCCCGGGATGGAATCGAGCTCGGTATGAAGGTTTTTCTGGAGCTGCTGGCGGACTTCGAGGGGTGTGGCGTCGAGCAGGCTGTCGAGTGTGCGGTGTCCGAGCTGGATGGTGACGCGAAGGATGATGGCTGCGACGACGAGTGCGGCGATGGGGTCGGCGTACTCGAGTGCAGGGCGGTGGAGTGCCTGGCCGATATAGGCGGCGGCGAGGCCTACTAGGACGGCGGCGGAGGACCAGATGTCGGTGCCGAAGTGGAGTGCGTCGGCTTCGAGTGCGTCCGAGTTATGCTCGCGGGCGGCACGGCCGAGGGCCCGGGAACGGGTGAAGTCGACGAGCATGGAGAGCGCGAGTACAGCGAAGGGCCACCAGGATAAGTGCAGCTGCAGATGCGTAGGATGCAGGATGCGGATGAGGGCTTCGCGGACGATCCAGACGCAGGAGCCGATCATGAGAACGGCTTCGAAGGCGGCGGAGAGGCTTTCGAGTTTGCCGTGGCCGTAGTTGTGCTCTTCGTCGGCGGGACGATCGCTGACGCGGACGGCGAGGAGCGTTACAGCGGCGGCGACGAGGTCGATGCCGCTGTGAGCGGCTTCGCTGAGCATGCCGAGCGAGCCGGTGAGCAGGCCGGTGAAGAGCTTGAGCAGCGTGATGCCGAAGGCCGCGGCGACCGAGCTCTGGGCAGCCGCGCGCTTGGCGGCGCTGCGCTGGTCGAGGGTCGGGACCTTGTTTTTGGGGGAGCCTGGCATTGGGGTGAGGATATCAGTGAAGAACAGACAGTAGAGAGTAGACAGCAGAGTGTAGAAAAGGCTCAGGACTTGGTGGCAACGTAGAGGCCGGCCGCTTTGAGGAGGTAGCCGTCCCAGCGCGGGGCGGTGAAGCCGGTGTCGGTGAGCATGGCGAGCATCTGTGGGGGCCGTGGGAAACGCATGACGCTGGCAGGGAGGTACTTGTAGGCGCTGCGGTCGCCGGAGATGAGGCCGCCGACGAGAGGGAGGACGTAGTGGAAGTAGAGTGAGTAGCCGAAGCCGCTGAGGCCGTCAGGCTGGTTGCACTCAAGGATGCCGAGCTGGCCGCCGGGCTTGAGGACGCGGTGGATCTCGCTGAGGCCAGCGGCGTAGTTGGTGAGGTTGCGGAAGCCGAAGGCTGAGGTGACGAGGTCGAAGGAGTTGTCGGGGTAGGGAAGGTGCATGGCGTCGCCTTCGGTCCAGATGACGTTGGGTGACGGGTACTTGGCTCGGGCGCGGTCGAGCATCTCGGGGGAGAAGTCGAGACCGGTGACGGGGACGGCGGTTGGCGATTCGAGATCGTGGTGGTTCAAACTGCAGGTCTCTCCACTGCGCTGCGCTCCGGTCGAGATGACACTTCCTTGGCTTGGACGAAACTTCAAGAGGGCGGCGGTCATGTCGCCGGTGCCGCAGCAGAGGTCTAATACGGCTGCGTCGGGGCGTGCGAGTGTGGTGCGGAAGGTGCTTGCGGCGCGCGACCACCAGCGGCGGTCGAGTCCCACGGAGAGGAGGTGGTTGAGGAGATCGTACGACGGCGCGATGGTGTTGAAGATGCCGCGAACGTGCTCGGCTGCTTCGGCCTCGGTGGACTCGTTGGTGGGGCGTGCGCCGGGGTTGACGAGAGGCTTTTCCATCCTTAGGTCGCGTCCTGTCTTGCCACCATCGCCATCATGCGTTCTGCGGTTGTCGTCAACTCCTCGACAGTTACGTCCTTCACTACTACCGCGTCGCCGATGCCGTGGGGCAGGATGAAACTCCGATCGCCGCTGCGGTTCTTCTTGTCTTTTGCTGTCAACGCTACGAGCTGCGCGGCGTCTGCCTGAAATCGCTTCAGTGGACCGTATGTGATGATCACGCGCTCTATCAGATCGTGCTCGGGAACGGTTACCAAGCCCCGGCGCTTTGCGATTGCCGTTGCTGCCAACATGCCCCAGGCGATGGCTTCGCCGTGGAGGAGCTGCTTGTAGCCGGTGGCGGCTTCGATGGCGTGGCCGAGGGTGTGGCCGAGGTTGAGGATCATGCGGAGGCCGCCTTCGCGCTCGTCGGCGTGGACGACCTCTGCCTTCATCTGCACGCTGTCGGCGACGACGCGGGTGAGGGCGGCGGTGTCGCCGGCCAGGATGGCGGCGGAGTGGGTGTCCATGAAGTCGAAGAGTGCGCGGTCGCGGATGATGCCGGCTTTGACGGACTCCTGCAGGCCGGCGCGGAGCTCGGCGGGTGGCAGCGTGGCAAGGGTGTCGATGTCGGCGTAGACGGCGATGGGGTGGTAGAAGGCACCGACGAGGTTTTTGCCGGCGGCGAGGTTGACGCCGGTCTTGCCGCCGACGGAGGAGTCGACCTGCGCCAGCAGCGTGGTGGGCACCTGGACGTAGTCGATGCCCCGCATGAAGATCGCTGCCAGGAATCCGCCCAGGTCGCCGACAATGCCGCCCCCGAAGGCGACCAGCAGCGACG
>CAJCIM010000034.1 GCA_903970395.1 Acidobacteriaceae bacterium | reverse complement strand
CGCATTGTGATGCGTGTTGAACGGCCGCGCAGCCGCGCCACCAGCGATGGTGTGCAGCATCGGAGTCTCGACCTCAAGGTATCCACGCGAGTCGAAGAACGTCCGCAGCGCACGCAGCACAGCAGCACGCTTCACAAACGTCTCTCGAACATCGGTATTGACGATCAGATCGAGCGACCGCTGCCGATAGCGGGTCTCCGTATCTTCAAGCCCGGAGAACTTGTCCGGCAGCGCGAGCATTGCCTTCGTCAGAAACGTCAGCGTTTGCACCTTTAGCGTCAGCTCACCGGTCCGAGTCCGCATCAGCGTGCCGGTAACGCCAACGTGATCGCCCAGGTCGAGCAGCTTGTACAGATCAAACGTCGGCTCGCCCACATCGTCCTTGCGAACGTAGATCTGCAGCCGCACGCCGCTCTGCTGCAGCGTCGCAAAACCGGCTTTACCTTGCAGCCGATGCGCCATCACGCGGCCCGCGATGGCCGTATGGATGTTCGCAGCCTCCAGCCTCTCGGCGGACTTCAACTCGCCCTGCTCATCGAGCCCGGAGGGCAGGACCTGCGCAATCGTATGCTTCGCCGGAAAGCTGTTCGGATACTTCGCTGCAATCTCGGAGACCGACGGGTTCTGCTGACGCACGATCTCGGCGATGCGGTTCAGCTTCTCCTGCCGCTCGCGATACAGCTTCTCTTCAAACTGGGACTGGAACTGGGCCAAAATAATGCTCGCTTAGGAAAAAATAATATGTAGACATCCCAGTATAACGAGCCAGTAATGCGGAATGCGCGGCTCAAGATCGAGAGTGGAATTGGCGAACGCACAAAGCTGCCGAGAGCAAACCGGCACTCATGACCGTGGAGGCAAGAACTGGAAGGGGGCCGGTTTCAACCGGTCCATCAACGACGCCCTTTCCTTCCCTCATCTCATCACGACGCGCAGCGTCGTGATGAGATGAGGAACTAGCGAGAATCCCGCGCGAATGATACGTTGAACAACGATGGCCGACGATAACAACAAGGGCTCGCTGAAGGACCTCGTCACCGCCGAGTCCATGGTTCAATTGGCGCTCGCGCTACCAGCAGGCTGCGTGATCGGCTGGCTCGTCGGCGCAGGGTTCGACAACCACTTCCACACCAGTTGGATGGGCATCACCGGCATCCTGCTCGGCGCGCTGGGCGGTTTTATCCAGATCTACCGCGTCGCCAGCAAGTACCTGAAACGGAGCGGGCAATGAGCGGTGAGGGAATGTTCGCCGGCTTCACCGACGACGACTTCAAGCGCACCATCCTGCGCGCGCTGCGACTGCTTGGTGCGGTCACGGCTATCGCGCTGCCGCTGGTCTGGTGGAAGCTCGGCTGGCGCTCCGCGGCGTTGTTGCTGGTTGGCGCAACCATCTCGGCCTCCGGTTTGTGGGAGTGGCTCCGCCTGATGAGTGCGGTGATCGAACGCATGGATGTAACCGATGGAAAACCCAAGCCAATGGGCAGGATCCTCATTGGATTCTTCCTCAGACTCGGCCTGACCGTGGTGGCCCTCTATGTTAGTCTTAAGACACTGGATGGCTCTGTTTATGCGCTCGCAGCAGGCCTCACGCTGGGCATCTTTGCCTTATCCGTGGAGGCCCTCCGGCTGGTGAAGGCGTGGACCGTATAGGTAGAACTCCAGAAGACTTTTTCTGAACTTTCTATATGCCAAAGCAGCTCTTCTTTACCAAAATTCTGAACCACCTCTTCGCGCCTGCGGCTGACAAGCTGCTCGTTGCGGTGCATGTCACGCCGGTTAGCACAGTAGCGCCGATCACCAACGCCGTATCGATGGAGCTTCTGGTCTTCCTGATGCTCGTCGTGTACTTCGTCTGGGTTCGTCTCACGCTCTCCGTCGAGCAGCCGGGACCGGTGCAGCACCTCGCCGAGATGACCAACGAGTTCGTCTCCGACCAAGGCGAGCAGATCATCGGCCACGGCTACGAAAAGTTCACCGGCTACCTGACGGTGCTGGGTCTCTTCATCCTGGTCTGCAACCTGCTTGGTCTTGCATCGCCGTGGCTGACGTCGCCGACGGCCGACGTCACAGTGCCGCTCGGCTGCGCCCTGATCACCTTTGTGTACTACCACTATCACGGCGTCCGTTCCAACGGCTTTGGCTACATCAAGCAGTTCCTTGGGCCAGTCTGGTGGCTTTATCCGTTGATGCTGCCGATCGAGATCATCTCGCACTGCGCGCGTGTTCTTTCGCTTACAGTGCGACTCTACGCAAACATGTTCGCGGGCGACCTGCTTACACTGGCGTTCTTCTCGCTGGTGCCGGTCGGCATTCCGCTGCTCTTTCTTGGACTGCACCTTGGTGTGGCCATCGTTCAGGCTTACGTGTTCCTTCTGCTCGCGGCGATCTACCTGTCGCTGGCCGTGGCGCACGACCACTAGACGTTTGACATTCCCGCGAAGGGGCGCCCCCTCTTCGCGGTGCGTACTACCGCCTCTCAGCGTGAGGGGGCCAGCACGGTGAGCCTCAACCACCCACTGAAGGCGAGATCTACGGGGGCATGGAGCAACAAATGCGTAAGCTGCAGTATCTCTTTATGGCGTTGGCCGCACTGCTTATCTCGGTGCCGGCTTTTGGTCAGGACGCGTCCGGCGCGGCCGCTCAATGGGTTCCGCTAGCTGCTGGTCTGGGCATGGCCCTCGCTGCCGGTCTCTGCGGTCTCGGACAGGGCAAGGCAACTGCCTCAGCCACAGAGGCTCTCGCCCGCAACCCGGGTGCACGCCCTGGCATCTTTATCTTCCTCATCCTGGGCCTCGCGTTCATCGAGTCCCTGGCGCTGTTCACCTTCGTCATCATCTTCCTCAAGGTGCACGCATAAGAACTGGGTTCATCCCACGAAGAGGCCTCCGCGATCGCGGAGGCCTTCTTGTTTACGTTTCAATTGTGAGCATGTAGAGATGCGAGCGCAAGCGGCCAGATAGAGAGTAGAGCATTTCTCCTTCAGATAGTAGTTGCTGCACTATATGTCGCGCTCAGAGCGCTCTGACTGTTACTGGCCCTAAACCTAGGCCGAATAAAGGAGAAATGCTCTAAGAAGCTGTCTACTGAACGCTTGGCGTGGTCACCGTAGCGGTCACCGGTACAGCGCGCTCTACCAGGTGGACGAGCTTGTTCGGCAGGACGCCGAGTCCCAGCGTAGCCAGCACCGTAGCCGCAAGCGCCAGAGCGGCAGGCACCGTCACCTTACGCGCCGGAACATAACTCACGCTATCTGTCAGCGGACGCGAGTACATCGCCGCCAGCAGCCGCAGGTAGTAGAAGCAGGCTACTCCAGAGTTCAGGAGGCCAATGATCGCCAGCGTGACATGGCCGTTGTGGACCGCGCCAGCGAAGACATAGAACTTCCCAAAGAATCCGCCGGTGAAAGGGATCCCGATCAACGACAGCAGAAAGAACCCGAGCAGCGCGGAGAGGCCAGGTCGTTTCAACGCGATGCCTGTGAAGTCTTCGAGCGAACGGACGCGCTCGGAGAAGCCGGAGAGCTGAGTCAGCACGAGGAATGCGCCGACGTTCATAGCCGCATACGCTGCGGTATAGAACATCGCTCCCGAGACGGCATTCGCCTGAGTGCCCGTAAAGGCCACCAGCAGATACCCGGCGTGCGCAATCGACGAGTAGGCGAGCAGTCGCTTCACATCATGCTGGCGTAGTGCGCCGAGATTGCCAATACACATTGACGCGACTGCGAGGATTTCGATCAGCAGGATCCAATGATCGCGTAGAAGAGGCGTTCCATTGAAGAGGAAACGCAGCAGCACAGCAAAAGCAGCCGCCTTTGGTGCAGTAGACATCATGCCAACCACGGGAGCTGGAGCACCCTGATAAACGTCGGGAGTCCAAACATGAAACGGCGCAGCCGATACCTTGAACCCGAGCCCAATCACCACCATGCCAACTGCAAGGTAAGCCAGCAGCGGTTTCGTCGCCATCGCCGCAGGCAGTCCAGCAGAGATCGCTGCGATGCCCGTCGAACCCGTTGCGCCATAGCAGAGAGCGATGCCGTAGAGGAAGAACGCCGTCGCAAAGCTGCCGGTAAGGAAGTACTTGATTGAAGACTCTGAAGCTGTCGCGCGACCCTTGCGGAAGCCCGCGAGGATATATGTCGAGATCGACGAGATCTCCAGCCCGATAAACACCATCAGCAACTCGACAGAGCTGGTCATGAACATCATGCCGGTAGCGCCGAAGAGTCCTAGGGCGAAATACTCACCCGCATGCGTAACCGGAGACTCAAAGTAATCGAGCGATCCCAGCAGTGTGACCAGCACCACACTCGCAATCAGCAGATGGAAGAAGATTGAAAATGCATCCACCTGGATCGATCCGTAGAACCCGGTCTGCGTACCTGTCGCATTCACGATATGCAGCTGGTAGAACGCCGCCGCCCCGGAGAGAAGTGCGCCAAGAATTGCGAGCCAGCCCAGTGGCTTGCGCGACTGACCGGCGGGAATCATGGGCTCAAGCACCATTACCAGCACGCCGGTGATCGTCAAAACAAGTTCAGGAAGCAAGGTAAGGAGGTTGGTAGACATTAGCGGGCCTCCTTCGTATTTACGGCGCTTAGGGTTGTTGTCGGATAGCCCGCAACGGGCGCGCCGAAGCCATCGATTGCCTTCATCCACAGCGACGAAGCCACGCCCATGATGAGGAACAGTGCAACGAATGGCCAGAGTTCAAGGTGTTCGCGAGCAGATAGATCCCAGCCTCTGACTTCACCAGGCCGGTGGCCGATGCTACCGTAAAATACGCGCTGAATCATCCAGAGCATATAGCTGGCGCCGAATATCACACCAGTCGTCGCAACCACTGTCCACACCACATGATGGGTGATCGCAGACTGCATCGCGCCAGAGAGGATGAGGAACTCGCCGACGAAGCCGTTTAACATCGGCAGGCCTACCGCGGCGAGCGTCGTAATTACGAACATTGTCACCATCCACGGATGCCGAGACGCGAGCCCGCCGTAGTCCCGAATCTCGTAGGTCCCATAACGCTCGTACAACAGCCCCAGCAATACAAACAAAGCCGCACCCACCAGGCTCTCATTCAAAATCTGAAAGACTCCACCGTCGACGCCGGCGACAGTAAAGGTAAAAATACCGAGCACAACGAAGGACACATGCGCCAGCGTTGAGAACGCTGCTAACTTCTTCAGGTCGGTCTTGATCAGTGCTACTAGTGAGCCATACGCAATGCCGATGGCGCCCAGCGCGATCAGCAGCGGCGCAACGGCATGGGACTGCTCGGGAAAGATGCCGAAGCTGAAACGCAGGATCGAGTACAGGCCAAGCTTGCCCGCAAGTACCATCACCGCGGCAGTCGGCGTCTCAGAGACAGCTTCCTGCAGCCAGCCATGCAGCGGGAAGATCGGGACTTTTACCGCAAACGCTGCGAGGAACGCGAGCGAGCAGAGCAGCAGGGCCTTCGGACTTGCCACAATGTCGTGGCTTGTAGCCATCGCGTGCAGTGCGGGCAGATCGAAGGTCTCTGTCTTCGCATACAGCCATACCATCGCGACCAGCAGAACTGCGGACGGAATAAATGCGTACATGAAGAACTTGATCGCAGCACGCCGGCGATTCTCCGTGCGACCGAACGTGGCGATCAACAGCGTCATCGGGACCAGCGACATCTCCCAGAAGCCATAGTAGAGAAAGAGGTCGAGCGCGACGAACACGCCGAGCATCGCCACCTGCTGCAGCAGGAACAGGCTGTAAAACAGCTTGCTCCGCAACTGGATGGTATTCCACGATGCAAGTACTCCGATCGGCGCAAGGAAGCCAGTGAGCACGATGAGCCACATCGAGAGGCCATCGACGCCCAGGTGATAACGGATCGCGGGCGACGCGATCCAGTTCAGGTTCTGTTCAAACTGAAAGCTGCCTGGCGCGGCAGAGTAGTTATAGTGCCACGGAAGATGCAGCGTCAGCAGAAACGTGATCAGTGTCACGATGAGCGCGCCCATAGCGTGCAGCTTCTGGTCTTCGCGTTCCGGCAGCAGTGCAAGCACGGCAGCACCCACAAGCGGGGTTAGCAGGATGAGCGTCAGGATGGAGTGATCGAAGTTCATCGGGTGTACGCGGTCTCTCTAGTGCAAAGGGTAGTGGCCGAACAGAACGACGGCGATAACGGCAGCCGCGCCCAGCGCGAGCCAGCCAGCATAGGAACGAATGTTGCCCGACTGCATCCTTCGGGTGAGGGAACTGAGTCCGGCTGTGCCACCTGCGAGCAGGCCGACAGAACCCTGTACAACTCCGGTGTCAACCAGGCCGTTCAGTAGGACACGCGACACAGCCAGTAAAGGAGCCACGATAAGGCGTCCATAGATCTCATCGACCCAGTACTTATGGTCGAGCAGCTTGTAGCCGAACTTCGTAGCTACATTCGCATTGACGAGCTTCTTGCTTAGACCAGGCCTGCGAACATAAAACGTGTATGCGACATAGAGACCGAGAGCGAAGGCAAGTGTCGCAACGAGCGAAAGAATGATCGCGGTCCCACCTGATCCAGCCGTGACGGCTTCGCTGCCTGTAGAGAAGACGGGATCGAGAAAATGCTCGAACTCGTTATGGCCACCGAACGCCGTGGGAATACCTACAATGCCGCCAATCACAGCTAGCAGCGCCAGAATCATCAGCGGTACAGTCATCACCAGCGGAGACTCATGCACTCCGTGAGCATGCGATGCTTGGCCGCTATCATGTTCGGCTTCCAGGGCCAGCTTAGAAGAACTACTTGCATGCACAGCGGCCCCATGGGAATGCAGGTTCGGTTCCATCACATGCGACTCGCCGAAGAAAGTTTTGAACCAGAGGCGGAACATATAGAAGCTCGTAAGGAATGCAGTGATCACTCCCACGGCCCATACGAACTTTCCGACCGATGTGCCGGAGGTGAAGGCCTGATACAAAATTTCGTCCTTCGAAAAGAAGCCGGAGAAGAATGGGAAGCCCGCGATGGCGAACACGCCGGCCGACATCGTATAGAAAGTGATCGGAATCCGCTTCCGCAGGTCGCCCATCTTGCGCATATCCTGCTCGCCTGAAAGCGCATGGATCACCGATCCCGCTGCAAGAAAGAGCAGAGCCTTGAAGAAGGCATGCGTCATCAGGTGGAAGATGCCAGCCGAGTACGCGCCCACACCGCAGGCCATGAACATGTAGCCCAGCTGCGACACCGTTGAGTACGCGAGCACACGCTTGATGTCATGTTGCACCAGACCGATCGTCGCCGCGAAGAATGCCGTCGCCGCACCGATGCACGCCACAACTGTCAGGGCCGTCGGAGACATGTTGAACAACACATGGCAGCGCGCAACCATGTAGATACCGGCGGTGACCATCGTCGCCGCATGGATCAACGCGGAGACCGGTGTTGGGCCTTCCATGGCGTCCGGCAACCATACATAGAGCGGAATTTGTGCGGACTTTCCAGCTGCGCCGAGCACCAGTAGGAGGCAGATTGCCGTGATCGGTGCCGGAATCGTGATGGCGTTCGAAAACACGGTCGTGAAGTCCAGGCCCCCAAAATGAGCGACGATCAAAAACATCGCCAGCAGAAATCCGAAGTCACCGATACGGTTGACGATGAACGCCTTCTTGCCCGCGTTCGCTGCCGAGTCCTTCGTGAAGTAGAACCCGATCAGCAGATAGCTCGCGAGACCGACACCCTCCCAGCCTACGAAGAGCAGCAGGAAGCTTGCCGACAGCACCAGCACCAGCATGAAAAACATGAACAGGTTTAGGTACGCGAAAAAGCGCCAATAGCCCTCTTCGTGCGCCATGTACCCCACGGAATATATGTGGATCAGGAAGCCGACACCAGTGACGACCGCGAGCATGATCAGCGTCAGATGGTCGACTGCAAATGCGAAGTCAACATGGAAGCCAGACACTGCGATCCATGGGCGGCTCGTCAACGTCAACGCAAGCGGCGCGCCTGCAGACTTCATGTAGATCCAGAGGTCAGCAACGATCAGCGCCGGCACAGCCGTAAACAGCAGAGCCACGGCAGCAATCACACCACGCGGCAGCTTACGGCCCAGCGTCCCGTTGATCAGGAAGCCGGTGAAAGGAAGAATCGGAATGAGCCACAGCAGGTTCGTGTTCATGGGTATTGAATTTCTATCTCGCGAGTTCCGCGTGAGGATCGTTTGCTAATTCTTGAGCAGGTTCACCTGGTCGACGTTGAGCGTCTGCCGCACGCGGAAGAGCGCGATGATAATGGCCAGACCGACAGCGGCCTCAGCCGCAGCTACCACCATCACAAAGAAGACAAAGATCTGGCCCGAAACCTGGCCCCACATATGCGCAAAGGCAACAAAGGTCAGATTCACGGCGTTCAGCATCAGTTCGATCGACATAAAGATTGTGATGATGTTGCGCCGGATCAGAAACGATGCGATGCCGATGCAGAACAGCACAGCTCCCAGTACAAGGTAATACGCTGTGGGCACCATTAGTTCTGCCTCCGGTTGTTCCAGCTAATAAGAGCGACCACTACCAACGCCGCCAGAATGCCAAGGCCAAGCGCAATTGCACTATGAGGATGGCCGTCATGATGGAAATGCATGGACTACAGCTCCTTCCGTGCAAGCACAACCGCGCCAAGAATCGCGATCAGGATGAGGATGGAAGTCACTTCAAAGGGCAGCAGCAGGGTCGTAAATAATGAGTGCGCAATCCGCGTCAGGTTGCTGTCCGTGCCCGCAAGCATTCCAGAGATCTGCGTCGTGCCGAGCTGTGTGCGGTACTTCAAAAAGACAAATGTCAGCAGGCAGAAAATTGCTGCGCCCCCCGGGAAGCCCGCAATAGCCGCTATACGTGACCCGCGTGTGCGGGTCTCCTCGCCGGCATTCAATAGCATCACCACGAAGATGAACAGCACCATGATGGCGCCCGCATACACAATCACTTGGGCCGCGGCAAGAAACTCCGCGCCCAGCGACCAGTACAGTACCGCCAGGGACATCATCACGACCACCAGAGACAAAGCCGAGTTGATCGGATGCCGCTGCAGCAGCATGTTCAGCGCTGCTGCCACGGCCAGCAATCCGAAGATGGTGAACAGAACTATTTGCATCGTTGCTTCGATCTCTCGTCTTTCAGCGTGTTTCGTGTCGTTGTAACTCGATTGTAAATGCGTCCGTCTTGTTTAATGCCGATACGCCAGAACCAGTGCCGTTGCGAGGATGTTCACCATCGCAACCGGCAGCAGGAACTTCCATCCAAAACCCATCAGCTGGTCATAGCGGAAACGCGGCAGCGTCGCGCGCACCCAGATGTAAAGCAGCAGAAACGCAAACACCTTAGCTACAAACCACACCACCGGAAGCACCGCATGAATCAAACCAGTCGCAAACAGATGATCGAAGGTATGTCCGAACGGCGAACCCGCGCCCCCGAAGAAGAGTAGCGTTGCTACGCAAGCGACGGTGATCATGTTTGCATACTCGGCCATGAAGAACATCGCAAACTTCATCGACGAGTACTCCGTGTGATAGCCGGCAACCAGTTCGCTCTCGGCCTCAGGCAGGTCGAAAGGTGAGCGGTTGGTCTCGGCATAAGCCGCCATCAGGTAGATGAAGAACCCGACGATCTGCAACCCGCCAAAGACATTCCACGAGATGAGTCCATGCGCACTCTGCGAGTTGACGATGTCGCGCAGCGAAAGCGAACCCGCACGCAGCACCACACCTACGAGTGAGAGCCCCAGCGCCAGCTCATAGCTGATCACCTGAGCCGTCGAGCGCAGCGAGCCAAACAGCGAATACTTGTTGTTCGAACTCCAGCCGGAGAGCGCGATGCCATAAACGCCAATGCTGGTAATTCCCAGGATCACCAGAAGGCCGACGTTGATGTTCGCAATCTGGAACAGATCAACGCCCTGATAGATAGTCTCCTGCCCAAACGGCACCATCGAGATCGAGATCAACGCACAGGTCAGCGCGATCACTGGAGCGGCGACAAACAGAGGGCGTTCGACCGCAAACGGCATAAGGTCTTCCTTCAGGAAGAGCTTGATGCCATCGGCCAGTGGCTGCAGCAAACCGAATGGCCCGACGCGCGACGGGCCCCAGCGGTTCTGCATGCGGCCCAGCACCTTGCGTTCCAGCAGCACGGTGTAGGCCACCGCTGTCAGCGTAATCACCAGAACCACAGCGATCTTGACGATCGTCAGCAGCAGGAAGATTTGAAATGCGGAAAGATGGCTCATCGTATCGTCACGTCTCAGTCGGCAGAGGCCAGGGGTGCGGCGACCTCGGTCGCCTGGTGGCGCTGCACGTCCTGCAGCATGGGAGAGAACCGAGTCAGTGAGCCCGAGGTAAAAAGCGTATCAGCAGCCGGCAGCACGAGGTCCTTGCGGCCAGTGCTGATCTGCACCAATCCAGAGCCCGCGGGCGCAATGTGCTGATCGTTGCCACTCAGCAGCTGCAATCGCAACAGCTTGTCATAGCCAGGCACCACGCGCTGAATCTCGTCGAGAATCGCAAATGGATCGAACGGCGACAGCTTCGGCTCCATGTTGTTGGCCGTCAGCCAAACGCTGTGGCGATCGGCCTCACCGCTCTGCGCGCCGCGCGTTTGACCCATGTCTGCACGCAGACCTTTGCCGAACGGCACTAGCGTCTTGATCTCGTGTCCGAACTTGTCGGCCAGTCTCACAATCAGTTCAAAGTCCGAGCGGACGCCAGCCTTGTCGGCGGCCTTGCTCACAAGCTGCACATCGCCGTAACTATTGGTCACCGAGCCGGACTTCTCGTAAAGATTTGCCGCCGGCAGCACCACATCGGCAAGAACCGCTGTCTCCGTAAGGAACATATCCTGCACGATGACGAACGTATTGTTCAGCGCCGCAGCGTCGATGCCGTACCGCTTCACCGGGTTCGATCCAACGACATACAGCGCCGCCAGTTTGCTATTTGCAGCCGCGTCAAACATGCCCAGCAGGTCAAGCCCCGGCTCGCTCGGGCTGGCAAACTCGTTCGCAATTCCGGAACCCGTCAGCGCCTGATACCCAGGCAGCACATCCGGCAGCACGCCCATATCCGCCGCACCACGCGAGTTCGCATAGTCAGACAGCAGGGCAAACTTTGCATGGGGCAGGGCAGCGATAAGCTTCGCCAATTCGCCGCCGCGCAGCTCATTACCAACGACGACCACCAGCTTCTCTTCGGCCTTCACAGCCTTGCCGAACTCATTCTCTGCACCCAGCGTGTCGATGAACGCTGCATAGCCGAACTCAGCCACCTGAGCGAACGCCTTCGCCTGCCGCTTCAGCTTGATGTCACGATGGTTCGCGACATACACGCGAGCCTTATTCAAGCGAACGTTCGTGCGAATGTTCCACGCCGTCAGCGGAGCCTCGTTCGTCGGATCGCCGCCCACCAGCAGGACCGCCGACGCGGTCAGGACATCATTCTGGCTCGCATGTGCATCCGCGCGGCCCTGGAGTGCCGTCGCCAATGTCACGTAATCCGCCGTGCGATGGTGGTCGAGATTGTTGGTCCCAATCACCGTTCGCGCAAACTTCTGCAGCAGGTAGTTCTCTTCATTCGTTGTGCGGTTTGATCCGATCACGCCAATCGACTTCGCACCATTCGTGTCGCGAATATCTCGCAACCGCTTGCCCGCGAAACTCAACGCCTCTTCCCAGCTCACCGGCACCAGCTTGCCGTTCTTGCGCACCAGCGGAGATGTCAGCCGCTCGATGTTGTTCGCAAAGTCGAAAGCATAGCGCCCCTTGTTGCATAGGAAGTCGCCGTTCATGCCGCTCTTGTCGCGGTTGTCGCCGCGCACGATCTCGCTTCCGTCGCTTACAGAGCGCACGCCCAGCGTCGTCTTGCAGCCATCTCCGCAGTGCGTGCACACCGTGGCAACGTGGTTCATCTCCCATGGCCGCGTCTTGTAGCGGTACGTGCCGCTGGTCAGTGCGCCCACGGGGCAAGCATCGATACACATCCCGCACTGCTCGCAATCCAGCGCAGCCATGCCATCAGGAGACTCGCTCACCGGCACATTCGGCGCAATCACGCTGCTGCTGCCGCGGTTCTGCACTCCCAGCGCGAAGATGTCCATCCCTTCGCCGCACATGCGCACGCAGCGATAGCAAAGAATGCAGCGCGGGCGATCGAAGTACACCACCGGCGACCACTTTTGCTCTTCGCGATGGTTCTTCGGCTCGGTGTAGAAGCTATCCGCCGCGCCGTACTTGAAGGTCATGTCCTGCAACTCGCACTCGCCGCCCGCATCGCAAACCGGGCAATCCAGCGGATGGTTCCCGAGCAAAAGTTGCAAAGTGGCTTTGCGCGCCTGAGAGATCTCAGGTGACTCGGTCGTCACGTTCATCCCCTCGGCGACCGTCGTCGTACACGCAGTCGCGAGCTTCGGCTGCTTCTCAATCCGCACCACACACATGCGGCACGCGGCTTGTAACGAAAGCCCTGGGTAGTAACAGAACGCCGGAATCTCGATCCCCGCCGACTTGCAGGCATCGATGAGCAGCGTGCCTGCTGGCGCTGTGAGCTTCTTGCCGTCTACTGTGAACGATACGTCTGCCATAGCTTCTAATGCGCTCCTGCGAGCTCTGGCTCGCCAACGGGCTGGATCTGAATCAATGGATGCTCCACGCGCTTGCCTTCGAGATACTCCTCGAACTCCGAGCGGAACTTCTTGATGAAGCCCAGCGTCGGCATCGCAGCCGCATCGCCAAGCGGGCAGAACGTGCGCCCCATCATGTTCTCGGCCAGGTACTGAATGTTGTCGATGTCTTTTTTGTTGCCGCCGCCCGCGTGGAACCGCGTCAGCGTCTTCTTCAGCCAGTCCGTTCCTTCGCGGCAAGGGATACACCAACCGCAGCTCTCATGCTGATAAAAGCGGATCGTCCGCAGCGCAAACTCCACAATGCTCACGCTCTCGTCGAGCACCACGATCCCGCCCGAACCCAGCATCGTTCCAGCCTTCGCCATCTGGTCGAAGTCCAGGCCCACATCAATCTCATCGGCGCGCAACACCGGGCAGCTCGAGCCGCCGGGCACAACCGCCTTCAGCTTCTTGCCATCTTTGATGCCACCGGCCACTTCATAGATCGCCTTGCGCATCGAGTAGCCCATCGGCAGCTCATACACGCCCGGCCGCTCCACATGTCCGCTGATGCCGAACAGCCGCGTCCCGCCATTGCGCTCGGTGCCAAGCTTCGCGTACGCCTCGCCACCCATCAACAAAATATGTGGAGCATTTGCAATCGTCTCGGCATTATTGATGACCGTAGGCCCGCCATACAGGCCCACCACGGCAGGGAACGGAGGCTTGATGCGCGGCACGCCACGCTTGCCTTCCAGC
>CAJCIM010000033.1 GCA_903970395.1 Acidobacteriaceae bacterium | reverse complement strand
ACCAGGCAGCGCAGCAGTATCGGATATTTATTGCGGATGCGTTGGGTGAGATTGCGATGGGGCGAGCGCGTGCCGGTGAGTATGAGCGCGCGGCGACGTACTTTGATGAGTCTCTGCGGTTGGTTCCAGAGTTTCCTGCGATGCAGTTGGAGTATGCTCGCGCCGCGTTGCGCAATGGCAATCTGGAGCATGCCCGGTTGCTTGCTGCGGGTGTTTTGAACGGCGACCCCAAGAAAGAGTTTGCGGCGCAGGCTCATGCGGTGTTGGGACGTGTGCTGCTAAAGATGAATAAAGACGCCGAAGCCAAGCAGCAGATGGAGGCCGCGGTTGAGTTAGACCCTTCGTTTGAGAATGGGTATGAACTTGGAGTCGCTGACCTGGACCTGGGAGATGGCGAAGGCGCAGCCAAGGTCTTTGCGGAGATGCAGGCTTCGTTCGGCGATACGGCTGTTCTGCATATGTACTTCGGCGAGGCTTATGGTAACTCCGACTTTCAAGCTAAGGCTGTTGATGAGTTCAAGCAGGCCATCGCGAAGGACGACAAGCTGCCGGGTGTGCACTATGCGCTAGCGGCGGCTTACCTGGCGACTGAGGGAAATGCCAAGCTGCCTGAGGCTCTGGTGGAGATTCGTCGGGAGATTGCGAATACTCCCACGGATGCAGCTGCGTATGCTGCGCTGGGGCATCTGCTTGCGGGCGACCATGCGAGCGCTGCAGATGAGGCGGAAGCAGAGAAGGACATGCAGCGGGCGACGCAACTGGATCCGCCGAATCCGGATGCGTTTCTGTACCTCGGCCAACTCTATGCCAGGCAGAAGCGCGCTGCCGAGGCTGAGGCTGCGCTGCGGCAATCGATTGCACTGACGAAGGACGTGTCGCGAAATACCTACCAGGTGCAGAAGGCGCATTACTTGCTGGGCCGGTTGTTGACGCAGGAAGGTAAGAGCGACGAGGGGCAGAAAGAGATTGAGGCTTCCCAGGCGCTATTGCAGCAAAATCTTTCGCGAGATCGCGCGCAACTCGCTGACTATCTCCAGGAGAAGAGTGGCATGGCGAGCGCGGTTACGACGCTGAACATGCCGATGACAGTACAGGACAAGCCTGCCGATCCGGGGCTTTCTATCCAGGTAGATGCGCTGGAGAAGAAGCTTGGGCCTGCGATTGCGGACAGCTACAACAACCTTGGCGCGATTGCGGGTACAGAGAACGACAATCGATCTGCGCTGGTGTCATTTGAGCGCGCGGAGGAGTGGAATGCTGCGTTGCCCGGGCTTGACTACAATCTGGGACGCGCGGCGTTTGCAACGGGCGAGTTTGCTGAGGCGGTCGGTCCGCTGAGCCGGTATCTTCAGGAGCATCCGGGCGAAGATGGTGCGCGGCTTACGCTTGGGTTGAGCCAATATATGTTGGCGGACTATGCTGGCACGGTGAAGACGCTGCAGCCGCTGGAAAGTGCTAGCGGCGCGTCGACGCAGGTGAAGATCGCATATGCGAGATCTCTGGTTGAGACGGGTGCTGTAGCTGATGGCATGAAGCGGCTTGTAATACTGGAGATGGCTGAACCTTCGTCAGCGGCTGTGCATTATGCCCTGGGAGAGGCCTATGCCAAGGAGAGCTCATCCAAGGCGGCTACCGAGTGGGGTGAGGCCATTCGGCTAGATGCCTCGAACGTCGAGGCGCAGGTGGCGCTGGGGCGTTGGCAACTGCGGCATGAGGACGCGAAGGACGCTGTACGGCATCTGGGTGTGGCCGTGAAGCTGCGACCGAATGATGCGGCGTTGCAACGCGAGTTTGCTGAGGCTAACAAGAAGGCGTCGGGCGCCAAGCTCTGAGTTGGGGTGTGCGTTTAAGGATGGATCGGCGTTGGTTTGATGGCCTCTGCTGGTACGACGCCTCGTCCTTCCAGTACGGAGTAGAAGTGATCGGCAGCAAGATTGGCCAGGACTTCCGTTTTGCCAGAAGGCCATGTAATTTCGACCTTGTCGACGGATGTGTGAATGCCAAGGCCGAAGTGCAGGCGCAGGTCGTTCTGGGAAAGGTAGCTGCCGCCGCTGCGGATTTCATCGAGTTGTACGAGATCCCCAGTTGTGATGCGGATGCGTGCATTGAGCGCGAGACGATTGCTGGCCTGGCCGGCGAGTTCGAAGCTGATCCAGTGGTTCTTTGGGCCGCCTTCCGTGTGTAGGACCATGGGAGCGCCATCTAGATTTTCCACGACGACAGAGAGATGTCCATCGTTGAATAGATCGCCTATGGCGAGGCCACGGCTCACCTGCGGTATTTGGATCGCAGGGCCGGAGGCTCTGCTGATATCGCGAAAGGTGCCGTTGTGCTGGTTGAGGAACAGTAGCTTGGGCTCGAGGTATTTGGTGCCGACTTCCTTGCTGTCCACCTGCGGGTAGACGTGCCCGTTGACGAGGATGAGGTCGGGCCAGCCGTCGTTGTCGAGATCGAAGAAGGCGTCGCCCCAGCCGACGTAAGGAACGGTAGGTCGTTCGATGCCGGCATCCGAGGAGATGTCGGTGAAGTTCATTTTGCCGTCGTTGCGGAAGAGAGTTGTGTACTCGTCGCTGAAGTGCGTGATGGCGACGGATAATCGGCCGGTGTGTAAATAGTCGCCGAGTGCTACTCCCATGTTTGCCTGCTCGTAGCCGTCTCCGTTAACGGCGATGCCACCAGCGTAGGCGACGTCCGTGAAGTGCCCGTTGCCATCGTTGCGGTAGAGGTAGTTGGGCTCGCCGTCGTTGGCGACGAAAAGGTCAAGCTTGCCGTCGTTGTTGAAGTCAGACCAGAGGGCCGTGAGCCCGAAGTAGCGCTGGTCGTCGGCGACGCCGGTCTGTTTTGATACGTCTGTGAAGTGTCCGTGACCGTCGTTGCGATAGAGATTGTCTGACGTGCCCTGCAATCCGCGCGGTCCGCACTGCACCGCGATGTCGTGATACATGCAGGTCTTCTTCGAGCCGAGGACAGGAAGGTCGTTGAGGTGCAGTTCAACATAGTGAGGGACGAAGAGGTCGACGAAACCGTCGTTGTCGTAGTCGCCGAAGGCAGCGCCGGTTGCCCATCCTGTGTCACCGGCTAGACCAGCTTGTTTGGTGGTATCGGTGAAGGTGCCATCGCCGTTGTTGCGGTACAGAACGACGCCACCGAAGCAGGTGACGACGAGATCCGGCCAGCCGTCGTTGTTGTAGTCACCGACGGCTGCGCCCATCGCCCAGCAGGGATAGCCGACCCCAGCTTTATCGGTGATGTCAGTGAATGTGCCGTCGTGATTGTTGTGGTACAGCGCGCTGCGCGCCTTCTTGCCGGCCAAGGCGAGGTCGACGTCAGGAGCGTTGGTGAAGAATATGTCGGGCCAGCCGTCGCGGTCATAGTCGATGAGTGCTACGCCACCGCTCATCGAGTCGACGATGTATTTCTTCTCGACGGAGGAGAGGTGCTGGAAGTGGATGCCTGTCTTTGCTGTGACGTCCGCGAGGACCGGGATGTCAGGACTGGCGGACGGCGACTGGGGGACGTTGCGAATGGATGTGGTGGGCTGAGTCTTGCCGGCTTGAGCAAAGACTGTGGATATGCTCAACGCGCAGACAGCGATGGCGATGATGAGGCCCACCCCAGAGCCACGAGGTGAGCCGATGAAGGCTGACAGACGCATGTTGAGATGGTAGCGGAAGCGCGGTGCCGCTGAACACGATTCGAGCCTGACAGCAAGTCGCTGATTTGGGCCGAGCCCGCCGATCAGTGTGTCAGGTTCTGTTCGGAGGTGAAGGTGGATGCGGGCAATCCATCCGCGTTGTAGATCCAGGCTGTGACGACTCCGGCCCAGCCGTAGCGGACGTAGACGGGAGCGCTGAGCGATGCAGAATTGACGATCACGGTGTTGCCCTCGATCATTGCCTGAGCAGGGATGAAGTGATGATCTGCGCCAGCAACTTCGAAGCCACTGAGTGTCTTGCCGCGCGATGTGAGACCTTCAGCGTGAGCGAACCACACACGCAAGGATGTTTTGCCTTCTTTCGATAGCTCTGCTGTCGCTTGGAGGAAGGCCGGACCGCTGTAGGTGACGCGTTCGCCATAGGCGAGAGCGCGTGCTGCGAGAGCGAAGCGAGCTCCGACGGTCTGTTTGTCCGGAGGGTGTACGTTGTCTGCGGTGCCGACGTCGAGTGTGACGGCCATTGCAGTGTTTGCCACGGCCAGCGTTCGCCGCTGCTGATCGCGTACCGTGCCCCAGTCTTCTCCGGGGGAGTCGAAGCTAGATATCTGCGCGAAGAGGAACGGGAGATTGCCCTGAGCGAAGTGCGCTCGCCAGTCGCCGATCATGGCACCGAAGAGATGACCGTAGTAGGGAGCGCGATCGTGGGCGGAGTTGGTCTCGCCCTGATACCAGAGGAAGCCTTTGAGCGTGAGCGGCGTGAGTGGAGCGATCATGCCGTTGTAGAGGCTCGCGGGTTCCCATGAGGTCTCGTACGGATGCCACGGGTGTTTCGGGGCGGCTTTGCCAACTGTCGCGGCAGCGGCGTCTTGCTGCTTTTCGGCGGCGATGGTGGCGTCGAGGTCCGTTTGCTCATCGGCGAAGTGGGCGCGGCTGGCGAAGGCTGGTAAGAGTGCAGGATCTGATCCCAGTGTGTCGAGGCTCGTCCACGAGTCGGCGGGTGTGCCTCCCCATGTGGAGTCGATGAGGCCTATTGGGACGTCTTCGCGCGAGGCGATCTCGCGTCCGAAGAAGTATGCGACGGCAGAGAAGGCCTTCGCGGTCTCGGGGGTGCAGAGCGTCCAGGTTCCTTTGACATCGTTGACGGGAAAGTCCGAGGTCTTGTGGTCGATCAAGAGGAGGCGGAGTTTGGGGTTGGTGGCGGCGGCGATCTCTTTGTCCTGGTCTTTGAGCGGAGCGCCGGTGAAACCTGCGAGGGGGAATTCCATGTTGCTCTGGCCGGATGCGAGCCAGACGTCGCCGACGAGCAGATCTGCGAGGGTTTTCTCAGGGCCGTCTCCGGCGATGGTGAGTGTGTAAGGACCTCCTGCGGATTCGGGCTGCAGGTAGAGGCTCCACTTGCCGAGTGTGTCGGCTTCAGCGAGTGCCGTTTGCGCGTGGAAGTGTGCGGTAAGATGCGCTCCGGGCGTTGCCCAACCCCAGATGTGAATGGGGCGCTCGCGTTGCAGGACCGCGTGATCGGAGAGAGCGTTCGGCAGGCGGACCTCCGCGTTCATGGAGAGCGCTGCGCAGGTGCAGAGCGCCAGGGCGGAGAACCGAAGCAGATGCATTCATTGACCTCGTAGTTGGTTGTGTTGCAGAGAAGAGTTGCTGGTTTCGGCCTGATAACGGTATCACGCTGGATCAACGCGTCGCCATCAAGAGTTGTGAAGGACAACTATCGAATGCGTTCAGGCTGACTCGCGTCTTCTGCGGCAGCGAGGATGGCGCGGAGATAGAGTGGACGGGTGAACATGGCGAGGTTGCCGTTCGCGTCGTGCGGCCATTCGGATCGAGGGCGATCCCAGTAGAGCTCGACGCCGTTCTGATCCGGGTCGCGGAGGTAGAGGGCCTCGCTGACTCCGTGGTCAGAGGCGCCGTCCAGAGGGATCTTGGCGGCGATGAGACGTTGCAGCGCGTTGCCGAGTTCGGCGCGCGTTGGGTAGACAATTGCCAGGTGATACAGGCCGGTTGTGCCAGGTGCAGGAGGTCTGCCACCGAGGCTCTCCCACGTATTGAGGCCGATGTGATGGTGATATCCGCCGGCGGAGAGGAACGCTGCGGAGTTGCCGAAGCGTTGCGTGATCTCGAGGCCGAGAACGCCGTGATAGAAGGCGAGGGCTCGGTCGAGGTCGGCGACGCGGAGATGGACGTGGCCGATGCGGACGTCGGGATGGATAGCGGTGTCGGGCATAGATGCAGATTCCTCCGCAACGCTGCGGAATGACAAGCCTGAAGATTCATTAGGGTTTGGGTAGAGCGCAGCAGTCGCCTGATGCGGGGACGTCGTCAGCGCTGGCGTCGAGGGCGACTTTCCATTCGCCTTTGACCTTCTTCCAGACGGTGATGTAACGGCCGGACAAGGCGATTGGCTGGCCGTTCTTGTCCCTGGAGGTTGCTGTGTAGTGTCCCCAAGTGAAGCCGGAGAGCGAGTTCGGTCCCATCTGAGCGCCTTCTGCGTACCAGGTGAGCTGGTAGTCTTTCGGGTCCCAGTTGGCGACGGCGGCGATGGCGTCGCGTCCGCGGACGGGCGGCTTGCCGTTGGAGAGCGTGATGCCGTCTTCTGCGAACCAGGAGGCGAAGACCTTTCCGCCGCCTTTGGCGACAGCGTCGGAGAAGTCACCTTCGAGTTTGACCAGCTCAAGCTCTCCCTGCGAGAGCGTGGGCATCGTCAGCGGGCTGATTGTTGGGCCTTTGCTGAGCGGATCGGCTGATGGCGGGTTCAGGCCGGGCAGTTGCGCGGGCGATTGAGCCAGCGCGAGAGCTGGCAGCAGAAGCGTTGCGGCGGACAGCAATGTGTTGAGGAGCAGCTTGTTGGTCATGCGACTCATGGGAGAGATTGTACGGCTTTGCAGTGCTGCGGCTGATATCCTTCGCTGCATGAGTCATGTTGTCTGGACACTGGTTCGTTGCGCGGCGATTGCGTCGCTGGCGGTGTATGCATGGCGGCGCAAGAGCCTTACGCCTTGGATCTTCGTGGCGATGGTTGCTGGCGCGGAGCTGGGGTTCGATGTTCCTCGAGTGGCGCTGCAGCTGCATGTGTTCTCCGATATCTTCCTGCGGCTGATCAAGACCATCGTTGCACCGCTGATCCTGTCGACGCTGGTGGTTGGTATCGCAGGACATGGC
Source organism: Acidobacteriaceae bacterium (assembly GCA_903970395.1). GTDB lineage: Bacteria > Acidobacteriota > Terriglobia > Terriglobales > Acidobacteriaceae > Granulicella. The sequence continues at coordinate 13,991 of CAJCIM010000033.1, read as the reverse complement.
GACCTGCGCGGAATGGGACGCATCGGCGTGAAGGCGCTGGTCTACTTTGAGGTGGTGACGACGCTTGCGCTGGTGATCGGGCTGGTGGCGATCAACCTGATTCATGCGGGCGAAGGCATTGTGGTGACAAGCACGGCGACCGTTCAGGCGAGTGCGGCTGCGCCTGTGCGCTGGGACGAATTTCTGCTGCACATCTTTCCAGAGAACATTGCCAAGAGCATTGCGGAAGGCCAGATTCTGCAGGTTGCGGTGTTTGCGATCTTCTTCGGCGTGGCGCTTGCGCTGGTGCGGGAAGAGCGGCGTGCGCCGATTCTCGCGTTATGCGAAGGGCTGAGCGAGGTGATGTTCAAGTTTACGAACATCGTGATGTATCTTTCTCCGCTGGCGGTGGCGGGGGCCATGGGCTTCACAGTCGCAAGCAACGGGGTTGGGGTGTTGCTGCACCTTGGGAAGGTGGTGCTGACGCTGTACGGTGCGCTGGTGGCGTTCGGCGTGCTGGTGCTGTTTCCGGTGATGCTGGTGTTCCGGATTCCGGTGCGCGGGTTCCTGCGCGCGGTGTTGGAGCCGGCGACGATCGCCTTCAGCACGGCGACCAGCGAGGCGGCGCTTCCGAGCGCGATGGAGCAGATGGAGGCGTTCGGCGTGCCGCGGCGGATTGTGGCGTTCGTCATTCCGGCGGGGTACAGCTTCAACCTGGCTGGCTCGACGCTGTATCTGGCGATTGCCAGCATCTTCGTGGCGCGGGCTGGCGGCGTTCACCTGTCGCTGAGCGAGCAGCTGACAATGATGATGACGCTGATGCTAACCAGCAAGGGCATCGCCGGCGTTCCGCGGGCGATGCTGGTGGTGCTGCTGGCGACGGCGAGCTCGTTCCACCTGCCGCTTGCGCCGGTGGCAATGCTGCTCGGTGTCGATGTGCTGATGGACATGGCGCGCACGATGGCGAATGTGGTGGGCAACTGCCTGGCAAGTGCGGTGGTCGCCAAGTGGGAGGGCCAGTTTGGCACGGAACCAGCCAGCGAGGTGGTGTTGGAAGGGGCTGAGGCTTAGGGTGGGGGCCTCCCCTCCTATACTTTTGATCGGTTGGTCTTTTGGAATCAGTCGCTTGCGCCGCCGTTAGCGGGCAGGATATTGATTCTGTTTGGGTTGTGGATGGGGTTCTTGAAAGAAAAGGGGTTGCGGGTACGGGCGAAAGGCTCACGCAGAGTGCGCGATGAAGAGCGCAATGTTTTGCCGTGGCCGGGTGGTGGGGTTAAGAGCTCTATATCAAGTATAGAAGGTGGAGGAGGGGGAATGTGTTTTTCTATTTGTTTTGGAATGTGCGGGTTGCGGGGTTTAGGGGTTGACGGAAAGAGCGGGCGCGCGCTTCGCGCGCGAGAAGCAGGTTCTTCGCTTCGCTCAGAATGACAACCAGAAAAGCAAAAGCAAAAGCAACGGCAAAGACCAACGCGGAGGGCGCAGTGGTTCGCGGAGGAAGGCAAAGACAGAGACAAGAAGAGAGCAGAGGTGTTTGCCTCTGCTCTCGGTTATCGTTGCCGGTAATTGTTTTACTGCGGACAGGGGTTGTCGGTGTTGTTGGGGTTGGGTTTTACGGGGCGGCCCGCGGGTGGAGGTTGCTGGGCGTCGAGGGTGCAGGGTTGGCTAGGTGTGGTTCCGGGGGCGCCGTTTGTCGAGTGGGGCTGCGGGGGTTCGCTGGGCAAGATGCCAGTGGTGTGCATCCAAAAGGTGGCGAGGTGGGTCCAGTGCTCCTCGGGGGTGTTGGGTGGGTCGACACCGAAGCCGTGGCCACCGGTGGCGAAGTAGTGCAACTCGGCGGGGACCTTCGCGTCCATTAGGGCGCGGTAGTAGACGAGGGCATTGTGTCCGTAGGTCTTGTCGTTCTCCGCCTGGATGAGGAAGGTGGGCGGTGTGAACTGGTTGGGAGTATACACAGCGTCAAGCGAGGCTTCGGATGGGGGGACAGCGAGGTACGCCGGGTAGCCGATGATGGCGAAGTCCGGTTTGGCAGAACGGGGTGAGCCATTGATGGTGGGAACGTCGGGTGCGGCGGGAGTAGAGAGGACGTGGACGTCGTCAGGGTGTGTGCTGAGCAGGACGGCGAGGTTGCCGCCGGCGGAGTAGCCGATGACACCGATGCGGTCGGGGTTGATGTGCCACTCGGCTGCGTGGGAGCGGGCGAGGCGCATGGCCTGCTGCGCGTCTTCGAGGTCGGCAGGGTCGGCGGGATAGTGGCCGGCTTCGCCGCTGGGCTGTGGGACGCGGTATTTGACGAGCAGGCAGGTTACGCCGATGTGGGTGAGCCAGTCGCATGTGTTGACGCCTTCACCTTCCCAGGCGAGGCGGACGTAGCCGCCGCCGGGGAAGACGAGCGCGGCGACGTGGGTGTCGTGTGCGGATGGTGGAGAGTAGACGCTGAGGGTGGGCACGCTGACGTTGGTGAGGCGCTGCGAGCGTTTGCCGTTGAAGAGGGCGTCGGTGGGTTTGGTGGTGTCGATCTCGGGTGCGGTGGTCTGTGGGGGCTCGGGCGCGCCGTGCGGCCACAGGGGGATGACGGTGGTCTGGGCTTGAGCCGTGGAGACGTGAGCAGCGAGCGTGGCGGCGAAGAGAAGCGCGGTGAGTGCAAGGCCCCTGTTTTTCATGAGGGAGATAGTAAGCGCAAACGGGCGCTGGGGCAATGTGGGGGGGCGGATATGTTTGCATCCCACCTCAGCGACGATAGGGCCGTCCGCGAAGATGGGGCACCCATCGGTTGAACGGGTTCGATCAAGCGCTGATTCCCTTCGGGAATGACAAACCAAAAAAGACAGGGCGGCGTGAGAGGATGGTGGCGTTGCGGAGGTTTTTGTGGTGATGATGCGTGCTGGGGTGGCGCTGGTGTTTGGGTTGAGTGTGTGCGGGGCGGCGCGGGCGGCGAGTTTTGACTGCAAGCTGGCGAAGACGGATATCGAGCGGGCGATCTGCAGCGACAAAGATCTGAGCGCAGCAGATGACAGGATGGCTGCGGCGTACAAGGCCACGATGGCGATGGCTCCGGCTGAGGTGCAGGCTGAGATTCGCGAGGACCAGCGGACGTGGGTGCGGAGTTTGACGACGGTGTGCAAGTCAGACACGGTTGCACTGGCCCATACGGCGGCGCGGCGCACGGAACTGGTGTCGTGTTTGAAGGAGCAGTACAAGAGTGAGACGGCGGCGTTGCAGCAGCGCGTGGTGAAGAAGGGCGGCGTGGTGTTTGTGATGCGGTCGGTGACGCTGAAGGTGAAGGACGCGCCGGATGATACGGGAGTCAAGGACGCGGAGACGAATCCGGGATATGGGACGTTGACGGCGATCTGGCCTCAGGCGTTGAGTGATGCGCCGGAGTGGGTGGCGTGGAATGCGGCGATGCTGCTGGAAGCTCAGAAGATGGCGGGTGGCGATGGAAAGACCGCAGGCGGATGGAAGAGCGAGTGGGCGACAGGTACGGACAGCGATGTAACGGCGATGCTGGAGAGTGTGACCTCGCAGATGGTGTCGGCGAACCTGGCGAACGACTCGATGGGGCATGGGGCCGCGCATCCGAATGAGTCGTATGAGCAGTTCTATTGGTTGCTGACGGAGAGGCGGAGGCTGAAGGCGACGGATGTGTTTACTGCGGGGTCGGAGTGGGAGAAGGTGATTGCCTCGAAGTGTCGCGAGAGCTTGAAGGAGCAGGTGGGTGACGATTTTGAAAGCTATGCAGGGAAGGACTTTGCAGGGACGCTGCAGGATGTGATCTCGAAGCCGGAGAACTGGGAGATCGATGAGAAGGGGATCACGGTGAACTTTCCGGAGTACAGCGTGACGCCGCGGGCGCAGCCGGTGGAGCCGGTGCTGGTGCCGTGGAGCGCGCTGGAGGCGGATGTGGCGAAGGGGTTTGTGGTTCCGCAGTAGACGGCCCTCAGGGGCTAAAGCCCCTTCTTTCTCAATCGGCTCTATGAGACCCGACGCTGAAGCGCCGGGGTACCTGGATGCGCCGCGGTAATCCAGTTGCGTGGGATTCGTCCTCTAAGGGAATAGGCGCGCGTAGGGTGCTTTGATGTGACGAAAAAGCCTGTGGACACGGGAGAACTCTGCGGTTGATACACTGTAAGGATGCAGCGGACTCCGCTCGTGAGATAGAACGCGGAGCGGCAGGGCTTGGACTTGGAACGAATGAGTGAGTTATTTTGAGCGAGTATTTGGGCAGGATTAAATCGCCGGCGGATGTGAAGAAGCTGGGGATGGTTGAGCTGGAACGGCTGGCTGAGGAGATTCGCGAACGGCTGATTCAGGACGTCGCGAAAACTGGCGGGCATATTGGTCCGAACCTCGGTGTGGTCGAGCTGACCATCGCGATGCACTACGTGTTTGATACACCGCGGGACAGCTTTGTGTTCGACGTAAGCCACCAGAGCTATGTGCATAAGCTGCTGACAGGACGCGAAGACCGGTTCGATACGATTCGGCAGCCGGGCGGGTTGAACGGCTTTATGCTGCGCACCGAGAGCGAGCATGACAGCTTTGGTGCGGGTCATGCCGGGACGGCGTTGAGTGCAGCGCTGGGCATGGCCGTGGCTCGCGACATGAGCGGCGGCAGCGAGAAAGTTGTGGCGCTGTGCGGAGACGCGGCGTTTACGAACGGCATCAGCTTTGAGGCGTTGAACAATATCGCGCAGACGAAGCAGATGCTGGTGATTCTGAACGACAACGAGTGGTCGATCGACAAGAACGTCGGCGCGATTGCGGAATACTTCCACAAGATTGCGACGAACCCGACGTATGTGAGCCTGCATGATCGCGCGACGGGGCTGCTGCAGAAGATTGGCGGCAAGGCTGCGTTGCATATAGCGAAGAAGGCGGAAGAGGCGGCAAAGGGTATTGTGGGCCGCGGCATGATCTTCGAGGAGTTTGGGCTGGAGTACTATGGCCCGGTCGATGGACACAACCTGTCGGCTTTGATTGAGACGTTCAAGTTTTTGAAGACGCAGAACAAGCCTGTGGTTCTCCATGCGCTAACGCAGAAGGGCCGCGGTTTCCAGCCTGCGATGGAGCAGCAGAAGAAGTTTCATGGGCTGGGAGCGTTCGATCCGGAGACGGGAGCGACGAAGCCGGCGGCGCAGAAGACGTACTCGGAGATTTTTGCTGAGAGTTTGACGAAGCTGGCCGATACGAACGACAAGGTAGTTGCGATTACGGCGGCGATGCCGAATGGTACTGCGCTGGATCTGTTCAGGCCGCATCATCCGACGAGGTACTTCGATGTGGGCATCGCGGAGGAACATGCGGTGTTGTTTGCCGCGGGGATGGCTACGAAGGGGTATCGGCCGTTCTGCGCTATCTACTCGACGTTTTTGCAGCGGGCGTTTGACCAGATTGTGCACGATGTGGCGCTGCAGGAGCTGCCGGTGGTGTTCTGCATGGACCGCGGCGGGCTAAGCGGCGATGATGGGCCGACGCACCATGGGCTGTTCGATATCAGCTATCTGCGCGGTGTTCCGAACCTGATCCACATGAGCCCGAAGGATGAGGACGAGCTGCAGGACATGATGTACACGGCGCTGCAGCATGATGGGCCGAGCGCGATTCGGTATCCGCGTGGGACAGGGCCCGGTGCAGTGATCAAGGCCAAGCCGGTGGCGCTGGAGATTGGGCGCGCTGAGGTTCTGCAGGATGGCAGCGATGTTGTGATCTTTGCGTTAGGCAATATGGTTGCCGAAGGGCAGAGACTGGCGAAGATGCTCGCGGCCGAAGGGCAGAGTGTCGCGCTGGTGAATGCGCGGTTTGCGAAGCCGCTGGATGCTGACTGCGTGAGTCGGTATGCGCGGCGCAGCGGTGTGGTGGTGACGATGGAGGACCATGTGCTCGCGGGCGGGTTTGGGTCCGTGGTGCTGGAGTGTCTGAGCGCGGAGGAGATTGAGACTCCTGTGGTGCGCGTGGGATGGCCGGACCAGTTTATCGAGCATGGCAAGCCGGAGGCTCTGCGCGAGAAGTATGGCGTGACGGCGGAGGCTGCGCTGCGGCGTGTGCGGCCGCATTTGAAGAGGGCGGTTGGGGTTTAAGTCGTTGCCGGGTACGGGAGAGCCTCCCGCAAAGTTCGCAAAGTAGAGACGCCAAGTTTCGCCACGGTTGCTGTGACGGGTTATGCGAGCGGCTGCGCGAGGAGTTCTAGGGTGCGGCGGTGGCGGTAGGCGAAGGTGGCTTCCAGCTGGCGGTGGATGAAGAGTGTGTTGGCCAGTGAGCCGAGCGGGCCGAAGGGGGGCTCGTACTCGACCGCGTCGACGAGTTTTGTGCCGGTGGTGGTTGCGGTGATGGTGTGGCAGTGACGCCAGTATTTGAAGGGGCCGCGGAGCTGGACGTCGCAGAAGCCTTCGAGCCAGCGGAAGTCTTCGATGACGGCGACCCAGGGTAGGCGGATTGGAGAGTATGGAACAGGACGGATGGTGAGCGTGATGCGCGAGCCGGTGCCGGCCTGGATGCGGTCGCTGCCGGGGAAGAGATGCAGTGGCGGTGGTGGCGCGATGTAGGTGGCTGCGTCGATGCGCGCGTTTTGCCAGGAGGGCATCAGGCGCGGGAGGTTTGCAGGATCGGCGAAGAAGGCGAAGACAGTCTCGATCGGGTAGGGGATGAGTTGCTCGGCGATGAAGCGATGGGGCATAGGGCAGGGATAGAGTGTAGAGGATAGAGCGTAGAGAAGACAGACTCTCGCTGCGTTCAAGATGGCGGTGTGACCGCATGTACGCTGCCTTGTAGATCGGAGAGCGTTATAGCCAACGGTAGAACAGAACGGCGTCCTTGCGGACGCCGTTCGTGGTGTGGCTTTGATGCGGTGAAGCGAGTTAGTTGGGCATCAGGACGGTGTCGATGACGTGGATCATGCCGTTCGACTGGTAGACGTCTGCTGTGGTGATATACGCGGAGCCGCCCTTTTCGTCGGTGATCTTGATCTTGCCCATGTCCTCGGTGAAGGTGAGTGAGCCACCTTCAACTGTCTTGGCGGTGTAGGTGCCATGGCCCTTCTTGATCGACGCCTTGAGATCCTTTGAGGTGATCTTGCCGGGGACGACGTGGTAGGTGAGGATCTTTACCAGGGTGTCCTTGTTCTCTGGCTTTACGAGCGTGTCGACGGTGCCCGCAGGGAGCTTGGCGAAGGCATCATCGGTTGGCGCGAAGACGGTAAATGGGCCGGGGCCTTCGAGCGTGTCGACGAGGCCGCCAGCCTTGACGGCAGCAACGAGCGTCTTATGGATGGGCGAGTTTACAGCGTTCTCAACGATGTTCTTGGTGGGGAACATCGCAGCACCACCGACGGTTGGGTCCTTCATCTGCGCGGATGCGGCGAGCGAGGTTACAGCCAGAGTGGCAGCAGCCACGATGGTTAGTAGAGACTTCTTCATGATGTTTTCCCCTTCAGGATGAGACGTGAGTTCCCGGACTGGCCGGGTCGAATCGCCTCGGTGTTTGTGTTGCAGAGGCGTACACCCACTAAACGCCTCCAGAGGTAAAGTGGATTGAATTTGAAAGCACAGTTGTGACGACACGCATGAAAATGCAGCAGGCGATGTGTGTTGTGCATGACATTCCGTGTAAAGGGAAGAGGGTGAGCCTTAAGGCCCGAGTGGGGAGTGAGCCAGATCGCGACGAGGGATGTGTGACGTGCTGGCTCGTCGAGCGACGTTATGGTCGCGGGCGGCGTCCTAGTAGAAGAAGACGGGGCCGGGCAGAGGGTGGTACGTTGGGAACGTCCCGGCGAGCGTAACGTTGACAAAGCGGAGCGCGGCCACTTGAATCAGGTGGAGGAGATGCACAGACCGTGAGCCATCAACAGGTGATGCCGGTGGAGATTGGGTGCGAGATGACGCTAAAGGATGAACTCGCGCGGCTGGGGAGCCGTGAAGAGCATGCCAACGGGCTCCTGCTGGTGGGACTGTTCAAGCTGACGAAGTTCCTGTTCTTTGCCGCGCTGGGGATGGGCGCGCTGCACCTGATCCACAAGAACATCGGCGAGGAGCTGATGCGGTTGACGGAGGCGCTGCGGCTGGGGCCGGAGAGCCCGATCGTAGCGTTTCTTATGGATAGGGCCGATCTGATCAATCATCACGAACTGAGAGAGGCGAGCATGTTTGCCTTCACCTACTCGGGGTTGTGCCTGATTGAGGGCGTGGGGCTGGTGCGTCGGCGGGTGTGGGCTGAGTACTTCACGGTGGCGCTGACCGTGCTGGGGCTGCCATGGGAGAGCTATGAGCTGCTGATGAAGTTCACATGGCTGAAGGTGGGCGTGACGGCGGTGAATGTGGCGGTGCTGCTGTATCTGCTGTGGGTGCTAAAGCGGAAGCGGGAGTGCGAGGGGTAGACGCTGTCGATCTCCGGGGCTAAGCCCATCCTCATTTTGAGAGCTTATGAGGCCCAGCGCTACCAGCGTCGGGCTACCTGTTAATGAGCTGGGCAACGCGCGCAGGACATATAAAGAGGTAGGAGCAAGTCGAGGCTGGGTGTGAGCCTGGCGGCTACTTTCGCTTTTTCGTCGCCTAACAGAAGCTGTGAGGGCTGGCAATTGAGCAGATAGGCACGACTCAGAAGGGATAACACTACAGCTTGTGGTGTTTGTGCGCGACTGGCCTAGGGGTTGGCTTTTCCACATTTTCAGTGGAAAAAGGGTGCTAAGCAGCGAAGTTTTCGCTTGCAAGCCGGAGCAATCCCGGCGATTCTGGGTGGGCAGGAGTGGGAGAAAGTGGTTCAAAGTGGCTAGCTGAAGCCTAATCTCCCAAATCTGTAGCGATGGTACGGCAGTCCGGTCGGAAAAGCGAGTCCCCGATCAGGTACCTGCTGGCTGCCGTCGGAGGTACCTAAGGTGTTTCGCGGGAGCCACATAGCTCGGGTTGATGAAAAAGGGAGGCTAAAAATTCCCGCCGAGTTTAAGCGCCTGCTGGACGAGAAGTACGGGACCGGCTTTTTTATAACGAGCTTTGACGGCGAACGAGCCGAGATCTTTCCGATGCAGGAGTGGGAAAAGATCGAGGTTGAGATAGCTGCAAGGCCGTCGAGTCCGCCGAAGTCGAAGTTTCTGGAAGTGACAAACTACTACGGCCAAGTGGTGGAGATGGACGGCCAGGGACGGTTGTTACTACCGCAGAACCTGCGCGACAAGGCAGGGTTGGCCGGCGACCTGGCAGTGATGGGTTTGCAGACGCGGCTGTCAGCAGTGAACGACGAGCAGCAGTTAGCGCGGTTGAAGGCGGCTCCGCTGACGGGCGACGACTTTGCGGCATTGGCGATTCCGGGCGTATAGAGCAGGCGACCTCGGTTAGACGGGTTTAGGTTTACGAGCTCCTGAGTGGAGCGCATGAGGCGGAAGATATGGCTGAACCGCAACATGTACCGGTTCTTTTGGAAGCGAGTCTGGAGTATCTGAATGTGCGCCGGGGCGGCGTGGTAGTTGACGCGACGCTCGGCTATGCGGGCCACTCTTCGGCGATTGCGAGGAGGCTGGGGCCGGAGGGCAAGCTGATCGCGTTTGATCGCGATGAGCAGGCGATGGCGAGAGCGAAGGCGAGGCTTGCAGCGCTGGCAGAGGAGTTAGGCCGCGAGATGCCGACGGTAGAGTTTGTGCCGCGAGCGTTTTCTGAGATTGCCAAGGTGATTGAGCCGCGGTCGCTGGATGGATTGCTTGCTGATTTTGGCATGAGCAGCATGCAGCTGGATGAGGCGCACAGAGGGTTTAGTTTTCGGGCCGACGGGCCGCTGGATATGCGGATGGATCCGCGCAGCGAGCTGACGGCCGAACAAGTGGTAAATCAGGCGGACGAGGAAGACCTCGCGAACCTGATTTACGAATACGGAGAGGAAAGGAGGTCGCGGAGAATCGCCAGAGCCGTGGTAAGGGCACGGCCGATACAGACGACAGCAGAGTTAGCGCGTGTTGTATCGGCCGCTGCCCCATCCATGAAAGGCGACAAGATTCATCCGGCGACGAGAACTTTCCAGGCGCTGCGTATTCGAGTGAATGATGAGCTGGGCGAGATTCAATCGCTGCTGAAAAGCGCGGAGTCTCTGTTGAAGGTTGGAGGGCGAGTGGTGTTGATAAGTTTTCACTCGCTGGAAGACCGGCTAGTGAAGGACAAGTTCAAAGAGGCGGCGAAGGATGGCGGTCTGGAAGTTTTGACGAAGAAGCCAGTGGTAGCCAGCGAGGAAGAGTCGCTGCGGAACCCACGGAGTCGCAGCGCGAAGCTGAGAGCTGCGGAGAAGATTTTTGTAAGACGGCGTTAGTTAGAAGGAGCAGAACGATGGCGACGATGGCGATGGGCGGGCAGGAGTTGATGGAGATGCAGGGCCGCGTTGCGGGCCGGCCATCGAGCGCGGTTCGGCGTGCGCAGAGCGTTGCCGAGCGCAATCGCGAGCTGCTGGAGCAGCAACGTGCGAGCCGCCGTGGACCGACGCCGGAGATGTTCTTTGCCAAGTACATCGACAACACGCGGCTGGTGAAGGCCGACGATCCGGAGCGCCGCAAGGAGATGATCAGCTTCACGGTGGTGATGACCGTGTTCTTTATGCTGACGATGGTGTATGTGTGGCAGCACTTTTCCGCGATTGAGGTCGGTTACAACGTAGAGGCGCAAAAGCACCAGGTTGAGCTATTGCGCGAAGAGAACCGCCAACTGCGGCTGACTGAGGCAGAGCTGAGCGATCCGGGCCGAATCGATATGCTGGCCAAGCAGCTTGGTTTGCAGCCGCCGATGCCGGGACAGGTGGTTCGGCAGGATGCGCAGCAGGATGGCGCTGTGCTGGCTCAGGCGCATGTGCCGGTGATGGCGGGTCGCTGATTGGCCAGTGTATGCGTAACTGCAGGTCTCTCCGCTGCGCCAAACGATGAAGCTGTTTGGCTCCGGTCGAGATGGCAAATCTATGGGGGTTCGTTCTGTCGTGATGACGGGCCTATAGGAAGTTCCAGATGAAAAAAACGCCACGCAAGACATTGACCGCACCGATCCGCAGAGTGCGCTTTGTCTGGGTGGCGTTTTTCTTTTGTGCGTGGACGGCGGCGATCGGGTTTCGGTTGATGTGGCTGCAGGTGGTGCGTCACTCGGAGTTTACGGAGCGCGCGCAGAAGCAGCAGCAGAGGACGTTTGAGGTGGCTCCGCGGCGCGGTGTGTTGTACGACCGCAACCTGCGTGCGCTGGCGATGACGGTGCTGGTGGATAGCATCTACGCGGTGCCGAGTGAGCTGGGTGGGAACCGTGCGAGCGATGCACAGATCCTGGCGAAGATCGTGCATGTTGACCCAAAGGACAGATTTACGAGTGAGCCGCAGATTGAGTCTCGGCTGAATGACCAGCGGAACTTTGCGTGGATTGCGCGCAAGGTGGATGCGGACACAGCGAGCCGCGTGCGCGAGCTTAATCTGAAGGGGATTTACTTTCAGAAGGAGTTCAAGCGCTTCTATCCGAACGGCGAAGAGGCCGCGCAGATGCTTGGCTATGTGGGCACTGACGACGAGGGTCTGGGCGGAATGGAGCTGAAGTTCGATGCGGAGCTGCATGGGCAGCCGGGGCATGTGCTAACGGCTATTGATGCGAAGCGGCATGTGCTGGGGTCGGAGGAGCGTGACCCGGAGCCTGGCGCGAACATGGTGCTGACGATCGACTCGAACATCCAGTACATGGCGGAGCGTGCACTGGATGCGCAGATGGCGAAGGTGAAGGCTCGCCACGGAACAGTGGTGGTGCAGGACCCGAACACGGGGCAGATTCTGGCGCTGGCGGTGAGCCCGCGGTTCAATCCGAATGATCGGCACCACATGGATGCGGATGTGCTGACGAACCTTGCGGTGAGCGATGTGTATGAGCCGGGGTCGACGTTCAAGCTGGTGACGTACTCTGCTGCGTTGGACTCGGCGGGCGTAGAGCCGACGGACATTGTGGACTGCCAGGGTGGCAGCATCGATCTGTATGGGCGCATCATCCATGACGACAAGTCGGACATGGGAATGGGCAAGGTGACGGTGCAGAAGGCGCTGGAGAAGTCTAGCGACGTGGCGGCTGTGAAGCTGGCGTTGAAGGTGGGGCCGCAGAAGTTTTACGACTACATGAAGTCGTATGGGTTTGGCGACCGCACAGGGATTGAGCTGCCGAGCGAGACGCGCGGGCTGTTGCGGGCGCCCCGGCGATGGAGCGCGACGAGCATTGGATCGCTGGCGATTGGGCAAGAGGTGGGTGTGACGCCAGTGCAGCTGGTGACGATGGTTTCGACGATTGCGAACGGCGGCATGTATCTGCCTCCGCATGTGCTGATGCAGGAGGCTGACGAGCAAAAGGGCGATGCAAAGCTACAGCCGGCGGCGTTTCATCCGGAGAGCGGCCTGCCTGCGAAGTTGCCGGAGGGCGCGCATCGCGTGATCAGCGAGCGGACGTCTGCGAAGATGCGGATGATGATGCAGGGCATCGTGCAAGAAGGGACGGGCACGCCTGCGCAGTTGAATGGTTACAGCGCCGCGGGCAAGACGGGCACGGCGCAGAAGTTTGATACTGCGACGCATACGTACTCGCATACGAAGCTGGTGGCGAGCTTTGCGGGGTTTGCTCCGGTGAACCATCCGGCGATCTCGGTGACGGTGGTGATCGATACGCCGACGGTGGGCAGCCTGTATGGAACGACGGTGAGCGCGCCGGTGTTTCGTGAGGTGGCGCAGGAGGTGCTGGAGTATCTGGGTGTGCAGCATGATCAGCCGGTGAAGACGCCGGAACAGATGATGCTGGCGGAGAAGAGTGCGGGCGCGGATGATGTCCCTGATGAGCAGGTGGGCGATTTGAATGCGCTATTCGATGAGGTGAACAGTCTGCCACCGGATGATCCGTTGCGGCAGCCGGCAAATGCGGCGGCGATGGCGGAGAATGCGCAGGCGGATGCGGCTAAGGAGGTTGAGGCGGAGAGTGCTCCTGCAACCAAGCGTGGTTGGATGACGTTGCCGGATAAGGTGGTGGCGGCGTTCCATGCGAACGGCGATACGACGTCGGTGATGCCTGATGCAGGCTCAAGTGTGGCCAAGATTCAGGCGCCGCAGGTGCGGCCAACGGTGCAGCAGAGTGCCGGAGCGGTGCTTGTGGATGAGGGCAAACGTGTCGCGGTGCCGGAGTTTTCCGGTGAGGCGCTGCGTGACGTTATTGAGAAAGCAGAGCAGGCCGGGTTGCATGTGCAGACGCTGGGTAGTGGCGTGGCTCGCGAACAGGCGCCAGTTGCGGGGACGATGGTTCCGCTGGGGACTGCGGTGGTGGTGCGGTTTGCAAGATGAGACAAGGTAGAGCGTAGAGAATAGAGTGTAGAGGCGTGACAGAGCCGCGCTCGGGGCTATCTATGAAGTGGAGTCAGGCAGTAGCGGAAGTGCGGACAGTGGAGACAGCCGGGCGCAGCGATATAGAGGTGTGGGGCGTTCAATACGACTCGCGGCGTGTGAGTGGCGGCGATGTGTTTGTCGCGATGCGTGGTGAGACGACGGATGGGAACCGGTACATCGAGCAGGCCCTGCAGAAGGGTGCAGCGGCGGTGGTGACGGACTCTCGTGAGGCATACGATGCGCTGCGCGAGAAGCAGCCGGAGCTTGCAGTTGCGCTGGTAGAGCATGGGCGTCGCGCTCTGGCGGAGGTGAGTGCGGAGGTCTTTGGGCATCCTGAGCGCGTGTTGAAGCTGAGCGCTGTGACGGGCACGAATGGTAAGACGACGACGGCGTTTCTGCTGGAGCAGATGTTAGAGAGCGTGGGACGCAAGTGCGTTCTGCTGGGAACGATTGAGACGCATGTTGCGGGTGTGGTGCGCGAGAGCGAACATACGACTCCTGAGAGCCGGGATGTGCTTGCGCTGTTTGCTGAAGGCGTACGCGCCGGTTGCACGGAAGCCGTGATGGAGATGAGTAGCCATGCGCTGGATCAAGAGCGCGTGTGGCGGCTGCCAGTGGATGTGGCGATGTTTACGAACCTGACGCAGGACCACCTGGATTATCACAAGAC